>CAKPOI010000008.1 GCA_934169775.1 uncultured Clostridia bacterium | reverse complement strand
AAATCATATATATTCATTTTATTTGTTTCTTCTGATGCTCCTGCTGTTAATAAAACACTACTTGCTGGCTTTGTTCCCGTTATTGTTGTCCAAGTACTTCCATTATTTGTTGTTTGTTTTGCTTTGTTACTGCTTATTGTTCTTCCTACATTGCTATAAATTCCCCATGCACTACTATCAGAATTAATATTTGCTGTTGCTAATTTTCCTTTAACTTCTAAATATTTACACAATAAATCCCATTGGATTCCAAACATTAAACTACTTGTATAATTACTATTTGGAGTCATTTCTTTAGCTAAAGCTTGAGCTTCACTACAATATACCCAGTTATATGGTATTGCATCTTTTTGACTTACGGCTTTTGGTGATGTTCCTATTGTTATTCTTGCTGATGAGCCTGTTCTTGCATTTGTTGTTTCTGTTGTAGTTCCTTCTATTCCTGCTTCATATCTTAATATCCAGAATCCTCCATAAGTATACACACTCTTTAACATTTTTTGATAAGCTATTGTATATTCATCAGAAGTCATTCCGCAACCATTATACCACTCATCTGTCCAATTATAACCTTGTCCTACTTTTCCTTCTCTGTATGTTGTTGCATATGATATTAATTTATTTTTTATATCTGTATAATTTTGTTCTGTTAATTCTTTTGTTGTATCTATCGTTAAATCTGAAAATACAGTTGTTTTTGGAACTTCTACCCATACCCACTCATTATTATTTTTATCTTTTATTACTATTCCCTTATTTGCATCACTTTCTAATATTGTCACATCTGCTGGCATTGCTCCTGCTGGATTTGTATCAGCCATATTTATATTACTAAAATTTGTTGCATTATTTAAAATATTTTCCATATTTGATAAAGTTTGTTCTTCCTCTTTTTGAGCTTGCTCTGTTTTTTCCTTTGCTTCTTTTGCTCTTGTTAATATTCCATTGTTTCCACTTAGTGCTGCTGTTGTTACTCCAGCAAGTATTAAAAGTACAATGATAGTTATTACTAATGCAATAAGTGTAATACCACTCCCATCTTTTCTATTTTTACAAAAACTACTATTCATATTTTTCCATTCCTTTCTAATATTCAAATTTTAAAAAACATTCTTAATAAGTATATTATTTGCAAATCAAGTAAAAATATACAGTCCTTGTTTGTACATAATATATCATGTGCAAATATATCACACCTCATTTTTTGTGTCAACATTATTTTATAATGTTACTAAAACTTAATTTTTATGTAATAAAAGTGTAATAATACATAATTTGTTATGTATGTTTCCGTTTTTTCAATATTTTTTGATACAATTAAAAAATAAATAATTTATTAGCTTTTATGGAGGCAATTAATGAAATTTAAACGCTTAAAAGATTTAAGAGAAGATCATGATATGTATCAAAAAGATGTTGCAGATTTATTAGGAATATCACAACAATACTATTCTGAATATGAAAGTGGAAAAAGAACTATACCTATTCAACATTTAATAACATTAGCCAAATATTACAATACTTCTATTGATTACATTGTAGGTTTAATTAATATTGAAAACAACAAAAAACATATATCTTAATTCTATTTTTTTAGAATAAATATATGTTTTTTTATAAAAATAAGTATATACAATTAAAGTTTTTGAATACTATAAAAATTTTAATAAACAAATTTTTATAACATTAATATTAGTTATTTTTTTCTTCATAAACAATAACATCTTTTACAATAACATCAGAAAAATCGTCATCATCTTTTTCATATCTAGCAATATGAAAAGTATTTTTTTTGTAAAAATTAATATTCAAATCATTCACATTAACCATAACTTTAGTTGAAAAATCCATTCCTAAAGGAAGAGTCTTATTTTGATTATTATAATAAATAATATTAGTAAAACCTAATAAATTTTCACCTTTCTTCAAATTAACTTTATAGAAATTGATTTCTTTTCCATTTTTTTGACAAGCTTCAAATATTTCATTTTCTGAATTCAAATCAAATATATTAAAATCATTAAAATCTATTTTATCATCATTAATTGCTTTATAAATAGTAATGTCTTCCGGAGATTTAACATTTCCAAAACTATCTTTAATAGTTTGTATTATTTGCTCCAAATTCAACTTAAATCCTAACTGTTTTGTCATTTTATTAACATCTAAAATTTCAAATTTATTTCTTTGATTCTCACGATATTTTTGATTTCCTATCTTCTTAATTTTTGCAGTGTCTTCCATTATATCATCAAATATATCAAATTCATCATCATCTAAATCAGTACTGCTTTGGCCTTTTAATTCCTTTTTTAATTGTTTTAAAGAATCTTCTATATCTTTTGGCAAAACTGTATTATTTTTTATTTTATTAAGAACTACTAATAAATCTGTTGTAGCAATATATATACTGTTCATTTCTTCTGCAGTAAGAACTTTTCTTTGCAATCTATCTAAATCTTTTGCAAATTCTTCAAAATCCTCTAAATAATCAAATTGTTTCTCAATTTTTTTAGTTACAATTAATTCCTCTTCTTCTCCTTCAGGTAAAACAGAAATCTCATCTTTATTGCTATATTTCCAAAACTCAAAAATACTCTTTTTGTGCTCATCTATTTCATTTATAAATAATGTTGCATTCTCAATTTTTTTAGCCATATTTTTATTTTTTAATTTTATTGCATTAATATCCATAACAGCATTTTTTAGCTCATTTTCACATTTTTGCAATTCTCTATAGCTTTCTATTAATTCTTCTATTGTACAATTTTTACTTAAGTTTATATATTCCTTATCTTCTCTCTTGGCATCTATATTTGAACTATCAGGTTTCTTATTTTTCATTGCATAATTTCTAGCTTTTTGTCTTCTTCTAGCCTTCAAAATTTCTGACATGCTACCTGTAAAAATATTATCTTCATTATGGTCATCTTCATATTCAATATTGTTTTCTGTTTCATTTGATTTTTTCTTGTTCTTTTTACTATATTTAAAGAAATATTTAAATTTTCCAAAAAAAGTTTTTTTACATTCCAAAAAAGTAGATATTTGTTTTTCTTTCTCCAAATATTCTATTTCTTGAACTGATGCTATTTGCTTCAATTCTTGCAAACGTTCATTAAATTGATTTATTTTTTCATTGGTATCAACCTTTAAGCTCTCACTAACAGCATATTGTTCTTTTATGAAATTTGCCATATCTCTATATGTTATTTTGCGTTCATCACAGTAAAATTGTAATTCTCCATTTTTATCAACATCTGTATTAAAATAAAAATAATTTGGTAATTCTGTTTGCAATATAAACATTGCTTTTAATAGTTTATATAAATGGTTCGCTTCTAATTGATTATGCAAAATAATATGATATACACTTTTTATTTTTCCATACACATTTGCCTCTCCAACAATATGTATATTAAGTTCACCATTTTTATCATATATTTCATAAATATTAGGCCACTCATTTGCAAATAACTCTATATATGTTCCTATTTCTTTAAACTCACTTTTTCTCAAATAATTTCTAGAATATCCTATTCCACTTATCGGAGCAAAAATTGTACTATTTGATTTATTTTCTAATTTTTTCTTTAACAAATAGAAAAATGCTGAATAATTAGCATCACCAGTTGGAACCAACATAAAATATTGGTCTGTTGCTTCTATATAGTAAATTTGCCATAATTGAATTCCTTGAAATTTTACTCTAAAAGGTACTTCTTTAGCTAATTTTTTTTGTTCCTTTTCTATCTTTTCTATATCTTCTATTGATGTTTGTTTTAACATTGTCAAAAAGATAGTATGTCTTACAACATTTTCATCATTTTTGTTATCCAAATAATTAGCTAATGGACTAGATTTTTTATACTTTTCATTTAAATCATCTAATCTATTAGTTGGTGATAGCAATATTTGTATTTTGTCAACAGGAATATGTCTATATTGCTTATATTGATTTTCCTCATAATCCCTTGGTACTCTATAATTCAATGGTTCTTCTTGTAAGATTTTTTCGGGTATTTTTTCCAACGATAAACCTAAAAATTGCAATTTTTCTTCTAATTCTGGTTCTAAATTTGATTTTTTCTTTCTTGGCACTTTTTTCGCTCCCCTCAAATTAATATATTTCTTTTCATCAATAATTTTTTAATTCTTAATGCTAAATTCTATTTTTCAAAAATATCATAAAAAGTCTTAAATTCATATCCTTGTCCTGCTAAATAATCAATTATTTCTGGCAATTTTTCAGCAGTGACCTTTTTAGCCTGTGCATCATGCATTAAAATTACTAAACTATTTTTTCCATATGATGTTTCTTGTATTCTTCTCATTATATATTCTGGAGTTGGACTCCCTGTTTCTGCATCTCCTGATAAGCAATTCCAATCAACATTAAATATATCGTTTTGATTTAATAATTCCTTTGCCTGTTTTTTTATTTCTGCATATTTTCCTCCTACAAATCCTCCTGGAAAACGGAATAAATGTGAATTAAATTCAGGCTGTCCTATCGCATTTTTTACAATTTCATTAGTTTTATTAAATTCTTCTAGCACCATTTCTGGCGATGTGTATATAGTAGAATACACATGTGAATAACCATGGTTTGCAATATAATGTCCATGTTCATACATTTCTTTTACCATATTTGGCATTCTTTCTGCATTACTTCCTAATACAAAAAATGTTGCTTTTACACCCTTTTCATCTAAAGTTTGCAGAATACTTGATGTTACTGATGATGGTCCATCATCAAATGTTAAAAAAGCTCTTTTGGTTTCAGAATGATAAATTGATTTAAAGTTTTCCCTTCCGTTTGTCTGTTATCATTGGTAAATTTTCTCTTATTCTTTCTTGTTGTATCCTTTTTTGTTCTTCTTCCTCTTTTTGTTGTTCTTCTTGTATTTTTTCTTGTTCCTTACTATATTCTATAGCTTGTTTCTCATATTTTTTTGCTTCATACTGAGTTTTTATATTTCTAATTGCACTATTAGCTATAAAAATAAGCAAAAATAGCAATATAATTAATACTACCATTAATTCGGTCTTTTTTCTTCTATTTAGTAATTCTTGTTGTCCAAGTGTTTTCATACTATATATATTTTCATCGTCTTTCATTTTTTATATCATCCCCTCTAAAAGCCCACTAGGAAAAATTATATTTCTATTTACTTACAAAGAACTTCAATAATATCCTTACTGAAGCTCTTTTGTAAAAATATATTTAATTATTTTTTCCCCTATATTTAATAATCTATTTTTTTATAAATTCATTTGAAACAATTGTTATTTTGTTTATTAATTTAGTACTTTCATCAAAAGACATTGCAATAGTAAATTTACTATTACCATTTTCTTCTAATATTTTCTTTATTTCCGCTGTTTTTTCAGTATTACTACTTTTTCTCTTTATATCAAGTATCATGCCTTTAAACTTTTTATTACTACTTCCTTGAACATCTTCGTAAAAAATTTGTGCATCTGAAAAACAGTCTTGTATAGTATTTAATAATTGATTTACATTATTAGCATCGACTTCTTTTCCAATAAAAAATGTTAATTGTGAATTAAACCTATTTCTTTCAGCCTCTGTAACAACTTCTTCTTTTTGTTCAAATTTAATTTCACTTTCTTTCAATATTAATAAATCTTTAAGCATATTATTAATGTCTTCTAACTTAATTTTATCTAATACATTTCCTATTGAATTTTTTACATTCCTTTGTGCAATTTCTGCAATCAACTTAGCCTTTTCTGGCTCCAAATCATCTAGATTTACATTATTTGCTTCAGATAATTTTACTTGATTTTCAAAACTTTGTACACAAGTTATATATTGATTAATTTTTAAGTCTACTTCATTTCCATCTACATTATATATTATTTCATAATCATTTTCTATTTTATCTTCATTTTTATTTTGATTTATTTGCACTTCAAATTTTTTTTGTTCAACATCATCTATATTTTTTGTATATTGAATGTCTACATTTTGTACAGTATCTGCCACTTTTCTTTCAATTTTTATATTGCTCTCTTGTGTAGTATTATCTAATTCTTGCACATAACTAATCTGTATTAATTCTTTATTTAATGTATCAAATGTTAATGTTTTGCTTGGAGTCTTTATTATTGTCTTTATTGTTTGTCCTGCATTCTGATAAACCGTTATTTCTGTTTGGTCTTGACCTATATTATTGTTTTTTATATCTTCTATTTTTCGTTCTATAGTATCTGTAACAATTTTTCTTATACTTTTTTCTCCAACATTTATTCCATATTCTTCTAATTTAGATTGTACTGTATCTAATTTTCCTAAAATAATCTCATCTTTTTCTATTCTTTCCAATAAAGTTATTATCAAATTATTTAACTTTTCTTCACTTTGCTTTAATGTATATGAAGTTGCTTTATAAGTTTTTCCATTAACAACAACACTTTGATTTCCTAACTTAGTATAATTACTCTTTTCCGTATTTTGTTCTAATAAAGTTGAATATGTACTTGTTATTACTTGAATCTCATCTGGCGTAAAACTTACAAAATCTGATAAATGTAAAGAATTAAATAATATTGGTATTATTTTTAAATTATCCTTTGAAATTCCTGTATTAGCTTCAAGTTCGTCTAAATTACTGTTTTTTGCAGAAATAAATTGCTGTATACCATTTAGCCTTATTCCATATTCATTTCCATCTTGCAAATATTCAAATTTTGCTATATCAGAATTTTCATAAACCAATCTAGCATTTTGATAATTATAATCTGCTGATCTATCTGCTTGTCCAGAAATATCTATTTCAGCATTATTTAATGTATTTGCCATATTGTTATTACTATCTCTGTATGATATTGTCGCTTTCAAATTTTGTGTTATCTTTCCATTATTTACTGCTTGTTTAATTTCTGATGGCTCTTTTTTACTGATTTCGTCAATTACTTGTATATTTTGTCCAAGATATTTTTCAAATAATTTATATTTTGGTTTAAACATATCTGTTGTTAAATATAGTGCTACTAATATTCCTATTACTATTATAATTGGCACAATAATTGAAATTATCATTATTAGTTGTCTTTTCTTTCTAGCTATCATTTTACTCCTCCTCTTAACTTTTGTACATGCATATTATACATTTTTTTTTTATTTTATTCAATAGAATTTAATAAAAAATTTTAGAGACTTGAGTTTTTGGAAAATGGAGTAAAAAGACACTACCAAAGGCAAACGTTTTTCTGCTCCATCCCATCCCTAAAAATTTCAAGACTCTGCACCACCAAAATTACATTCTTTGCTTTACTGCTTCATATACAACAATTCCTGTTGAAACAGAAGCATTTAAAGATGTAACTTTGCCTTTCATTGGTATCTTAACCAAAAAGTCGCAATTTTTCTTTACTTTTTCACTCATACCTTGACCTTCATTACCAATAACTATTCCTAAAGGGCCTTTTAAATCTTGATTATAATAATAATTTTTAGCATCAATATCTGTACCGCAAATCCATAAGCCATTATCTTTCAATTTCTGAATAGTATCAGAAATATTAGTAACTCTTGCTATTTTCATATGTTCAACAGCTCCCGCTGACACTTTACTAACTGTACTATTTACACTAGCTGCCCTTCTTTTTGGAATTATTACTCCATGAACTCCTGCCGTTTCAGCTGTTCTTATTATTGAACCTAAATTATGTGGATCTTCTATTCCATCTAAAATTAATACAAATGGATCTTCATTCTTATTTTTTGCAGTTTCTAATATATCTTCTATTTCACAGTATTCAAATGGTGGCACTATTGCTATTACACCTTGATAATTTGGTGTTTGTGCCATTTGTTCCATTTGTCTTTTATCTTTTTCCACTATAATTACATTTCTTTCTCTTGCCATAGCCAATATCTTATTTATTGATCCGTGTTTTTCTCCTTTTGTTACAAATATTTTATTTATATCTTTTTTACTTTCCAACAATTCTATTACTGAATTTCTTCCTTCTATTTGGTCATCATAAATTTTTTCTTCTTTTTTCTCATATTTATTATTAAAACTTTCTTTCATTTTTAACTCTACCCTTTCTTAAATGCAGTTTGACACCGCCAAAATTGTAATTATTTTCATTACTTCCTGGATTGGAAAAGAATTAAATTTTGGCAAGGCAACTTTTATTTAAAAGGCAAGGGCGCATACTCTGTGTATGTAACCGCGTTTTAAATGAAAGTTAACGCCGCCAAAATTCTAATTATTTTTCAATCTCTACTCGTCATCTAGCTTAAGAACCGACAAGAACGCCTCTTGAGGCACCTCCACATTTCCAATCTCACGCATTTTTTTCTTACCACGCTTCTGTTTCTCAAGCAGCTTCTTCTTTCTAGTAACATCACCACCATAGCATTTAGCAAGCACATCTTTTCTCATAGCAGAAATAGTCTCTCTAGCAATAATCTTACCCCCAACAGCAGCCTGAATAGGAATTTTAAACAATTTTCTAGGAATCTCAGTCTTAAGTTTTTCAACCATTTTTTTACCTCTCTCATAACTTCTATCTTTATGCAAAATAAAGCTAAGAGCATCAACTTGTTCATTATTTATATAAATATCCAGTTTAACCAAATCAGATCTTCTGTATTCCTTAAACTCATAATCAAAAGATGCATAACCTTTAGTTTTAGACTTAAGATTATCAAAAAAATCATATATAATTTCATTAAGTGGCATTTCATAAATAAGAGTTACTCTATTCTCATCTAAAAATTGCATATCTACATAAATGCCCCTTCTTTTTTGACAAATATCCATTACATTTCCAACATATTCTTTAGGTAAAAATATATTTGCTGTTACAAAAGGTTCTTCTATATATGATATTTCCTGTGGTGTTGGCAATTCTGTTGGATTATATATCTCTAGTACCTCACCTGTAGTCTTATGTACTTTATATATAACAGAAGGTGCTGTTGTTATAAGTCCCAAATCAAATTCTCTATCTAATCTTTCTTCTATTATTTCCAAATGTAGCAATCCCAAAAATCCACATCTAAAACCAAACCCAAGTGCTGCAGATGTTTCAGGCTCATATACCAATGCAGCATCATTTAATTGAAGTTTTTCAAGAGCAATTTTCAAATTTTCATAATCACTTCCATCAACTGGATACAAACCACAATAAACCATTGGAGTTACTTTTTTATATCCTGCTAAAGCCTTTTCTGCTGGTTCATCTTTTAATGTTACTGTATCACCAACATGAATATCTGACAAATTTTTAATGCTTGCTGCTATATATCCTACTTCTCCAGCTTTTATGATATTTGTTGGCATATATGAACCTGGAACAAAATATCCTACTTCTGCAACTGTATATGTCTTATTTGTTGCCATCAATAAGATTTCATCTCCAACTTTTACACTTCCATCAATTACTCTTACATATGCAACAGCACCTTTGTAATTATCATAATAAGAATCAAATATTAAACATTTTGTTTTTGCATTAACATCTCCATGTGGTGCAGGTAAATCTGTTACAATTTTTTCCAAAACTTCTTCCACATTCAAACCTGATTTGGCAGAAATACATGGTGCATCCATTGCTGGAATTCCTATAATATCTTCAATTTCTTTTTTTACTTCATCTGGTCTTGCATTTGGTAAATCTATTTTATTAATTACAGGTAATACTTCTAAATTATTATCTATTGCTAAATATACATTTGCCAATGTTTGTGCTTCTACACCTTGACTACTATCAACTACTAAAACTGCTCCATCACATGCAGCCAAACTCCTAGAAACCTCATAATTAAAATCAACATGTCCAGGTGTATCTATTAGATTAAATGTATATTCAATTCCGTCTTTTGCTTTATGCTTCATTCTTACTGCTTGTGATTTTATTGTGATTCCTCTTTCTTTTTCTATTTCCATATTGTCTAAAACTTGGCTTTCCATTTCTCTTTTTGACAAGACTCCTGTTAGTTCTATTAATCTATCTGCCAAAGTTGATTTTCCATGGTCTATATGTGCAATTATACTAAAATTTCTTATATATTTTTGATAGTCATTTTGCATTTAAAATTCCATTCCTTTCACTATTTATTGCCTAAAATTTATATTACAAAAAATTCAGAATTTATTTATTTTTAAATAACCTGATTTTGTAAAAAAATTGAAATCTACTTCAATAATTATCGTTTTAATTCTACTACTGTAACACCCATTTCGCCTTCTCCAAAAGCACCCATTCTATATGATTTTACATGTGGATCTTTTTTTAGCATTTGATGTATTCCTTCTCTTAATTTTCCAGTTCCTTTTCCGTGTACAATTCTAACTGTCTGAAGATTAGCTAACAAACTATCATCTAAAAACTTTTCTACTACAAATCTTGCTTCTTCAACATTTAAACCTATTACATTAATTTCTGTTTTAGCATTTTTAGTTTTGTTCATCTTTGTATAACTTTGTGAAACACTATTTTGCCTTTTTGTTTTTTCATTTTTTAAAATTACTAAATTTTGAATTGGTACATTCATTTTCATACTTCCTATTTGTACTAGCACTTGCTCACCTTTAGACACATTTGATATTACTGTTCCCTGTTGACCTAAATTTTCAAGATACACTGATATTCCTGGTTTTACTTGTTCTTTTTCTATATTATTGTTTATATTTATTGCATATAGTTCTTGATTTTGCTCTTTTATGTTTTCATTTAATTTATTACGCAAATTATTTAGTTTTTTATTTACATCTGAACCCGCTTCTTTTTCTATTTGTTTCATTTTCCTTATTATTTCATTTGCCTCTTCTTTAGCATCTAAAATAATATTTCGTGCTTCAATTTTAGCTTTTTGAATTTTTTCTTGTTCTGCATCTAAAAGTTCAGTATGATTTTGTTTCAATTTTTCTTTTAAATTCTTGATTTCTTTTAAATTCGTCTCTATTTCTTGTTTTTCTAAGTCAATTTTTCTTTTATCATTATATAACTGTTTCATCAATTCTTCAAAATCTATTTCATCTTTGTGCAATCTTTCTTTAGATTTTTCTATTATTTCATCTTTTAATCCAAGCTTTTTACTTATTTCAAAAGCATTACTTTTCCCTGGTATTCCAACTAATAAATGATATGTTGGAGTTAAAGTTTCTACATCAAACTCTACAGAAGCATTTTGAAATCCTTTTGTTATCATTGCATATTTTTTTAATTCTTGGTAATGTGTTGTAGCAATTGCCAATACTCCCTTTTCTTTTAAATACTCTAATATACTTATTGCCAATGCTTGTCCCTCTACTGGATCTGTTCCAGAGCCTAATTCATCAACTAATACAAGTGTATTGTCATCTGAATTTTCTACTATATCTACAATATTTTTCATGTGTGCAGAAAAAGTACTTAATGATGCAGTTATACTCTGGTCGTCTCCTATATCTGCAAAAATCTTTTTAAAAACGCCTATACTTGAAGTTTCTTTTGCTGGTATATGTAATCCACTACATGCCATACATGTAAGTAAACCCACAGTTTTTAAAGTTACAGTTTTTCCTCCTGTATTTGGTCCAGTTATTAATAACATCTGATAATCTTTTCCTAAAGTTAATGACACTGGCACTGCTTTTTTATAATCTATTAACGGATGTCTTGCCTGTTCTAATATTATCTGTTTATTTGTATTTATTATTGGCTGATTTCCTTTTATTTCTTTTGAATATCTTGCTTTTGCAAATATAAAATCTAATTTCTTCAAATATTGTATATCTGTCTCTATTTCTAAAGAATATGGATAAAATAAACTTGAAAGTTCTTTTATTATTCTTTCTATTTCCATATTTTCTTCAATCTTTAAATTACTTATTTGATTATTCATTTCAAATATTGCAATTGGTTCAATAAATACTGTTGAGCCTGAACTTGATATGTCATGTACAAACCCTTTAATTTGTGAGCGATATTCTTCTTTTACTGGTATTACATATCTTTCATTTCTTATTGTTATTACACTCTCTTGAATATATTTAGAATAATTTGATGAATGTATCATATTATTTAATTTTTGTCTTATATCTTGCTCTATATTTTTTTGTTTCTTACGTATACTTTGCAATTGTTTTGATGCTTTATCATCTAATGTGTATTCATCTATTACACTGTTTTCTACTTTTTCTATAATCCCATTATTTGTATATAATTCATCAAAAATAGATTTTAAATTTTTATATTCTTCTAAATCTAAAAAATCTTGATTTATATATTTTTTTAGTGCACTACTTATTTTTAATATTTTGGTTAAATTTATTATTGATTTTAATGATAAAGTTCCTTCTGTTTTTATTATTTTGATTTCTTCTTTATCTTCTATAAATTCTATTGCTGGTGGTGTACTACATCTATATATTAAATTTACAGCTTCTGTTGTTTCTTCTAATTTTTGTTCTATTTCTTTTATTTCTGTATATGGTTTTAACTCATATGCCTCTTTTTTTGATGCTTCTAAATGGCAATATGAAGCTAATTTTTCTAATATTTTATTATATTCTAATTTTTGTAAATATTCCATTTTTGCATCCTTTCCTAAGACATTTTTTATATCATTTTTTCAAAGTCACTTAATAAATTTTACAAAAATTAATAAGCCTATTAATTTTTTAAATCTATTACTATTTCTTTGTTTTCTTCTAATTTTATTTTTTCATATTTGACTCCACATTCATCAAATAATCTTCTTGATGCTATATTATTTTCTGAATCTGCATATTTATCTGATAGATATATTATGTGTTTGATTCCTGATTGTATAATTATTTTTGCACATTCATTACATGGAAATAAATCAACATATATTTTTGCATTTTCTAAATCTTTTTTGCTTCCTCTATAATTTAATATTGCATTCATTTCTGCATGACATACATATGGATATTTTGTTTCCAAATTTTTTCCTTCTCTTGCCCATGGAAATTTGTCGTCATCAAATCCATTTGGTGCTCCATTATATCCTATTGATAATATTCTGTTATCATTGCTTACTATACATGCTCCTACTTGTGTTGATGGGTCTTTGCTTCTTTTGGCTGATAATTTTGCTATTGACATAAAGTATTCATCCCAACTTATATAATCTGCTCTTTTTTTATTTTCCATCTCTTATTCCATCCTTTCCTACAATATAAATTAGCTATATTTTATTGACTTTTTACTATTAATGAAGTCTGCTATTCTCCTTTTCGTAGTAGACAGTATATCATATATATTATTAAAAATCAACACATTTTTCAAAAACAAATTTTCGCATTTAAACTATATACATGATTTGATTATTAGGAAAATATTTTTTCATTTGTTCTCTAAAAAAAATCTCTCCATCTTTTCTAAGACCTATTTTATACATATACTTTCCCTTACCCCTACCAGTCATTAAATCTTTATTATATAAATTAATGGCATTAGGAAAAGCTTCTTCATTAATTTTCGTATGAACAAAACTATAAGTCATAAAAATAATTTCAAAAAATACATCTTTTTTTACCTTTTCTGTAAGATTTTCCGATAATTGTTTTATTAATTCTAAATACAATTCTTTCCAATTATCTACCATAATTACTGGGGCTATCAATATTCCTACATTATATCCCGCTTCTTTTAACTTATTTATTGCCTCAATTCTCCCTTTTAACCTTGAGGTACCAAACTCAACTTTGTTTATAATTTCTTCTGGATTTACACTCATTCTAACTGTCACCTTTCCTTGATGATCAACATTTAAAATATCATCTACCATATCAAACTTAGTTGGAAATGTTAGATGTCCTTTGGGAGAATTTTTAAAATTTTCTATTGTCCACGGCAAATTTCCTGTTATTGTGTTTTCTAGTATTAAATCACTATTACTTCCTATTTCAAAGGTCAATTCTTTTTCTGATTTGTTTGCCACTTTTATTATTTTTTCTAACATTTGCTCTCTATTTACAAACAATCTTAAATATGCACATTTATTATAATTGCATACTAGATAGCAATACATACATGATGCTGTACACCCTGATGATGTATATGGCACTAAATAATCTGATGTTTTATGGTTTTCTACAAATTTATGTGTCTTTCTTAACCCTATTATTAAATTTCTTTTCATATTTACAAATTCTTTATTTGATTTTTTTCTCATTTCTTCTATATTATTGTGATTTTCTATTTCTATTTTTGGTACTTCTTTATATTTTTCTAATAATTGTTTTCCTAATTCATAGTTTTCTATATTTTTTTCATAATAAATAGCTTTAGGTTTAAACATTTTCTATCGTCCTTTCTTTTTTGTTTTTATTATTTTAACCTAAAGCTATTATTTTATTTATTTTTAATCACATTACTATCATAATATAAATTTTCTGGTGCTACATCTTCACCGTCTTTCCATTCTATTGTTATTCCTGTCTGTGAAATTTTTACATCTTTAAAATATTTATAATCCTTTAACTTTTTATAATATTTTTTATTTATTTTTTCCTTCATATCAAATATTTTTTCTTCACCATTTTGAAACTTTATATATATTTTATAATCATCCATTGCCTTTACTTCAATTGGATTCGGTACTATATACATAGATATTCCCCCCTTATCTATTTTAATGGTTCTATTTTAAAAAACTCTCCCTGTTCTTGCATCAAATTCCATAAGCTTTCTAATTCTTCCTGATGTATACATATCCATGCTTCAACTAACTTTTTTTGCTTTTGTGGCAATTTTCCCTCTAAAACTTCTCCTGTTATACTATAAACCGCTTCATATTCATTATATTTTATATGCATATGTTTTTTATGATGTTTTCCATTATCATCAAAAAACATTTGTATTATTATTCCATAAAATTGTGAAATTATTGGCATTATATATTCCCTCCTTTTCCATAATTCAGGAATACTCAATTTATATTATTAACTGATTAAAAACAATTAAAATATAATAAAGTTTACACATTTTGTCAATAATTTTTTTCTTACAAAATTCGACAAAAGCAACACCAAATCACTTTTATTTTCTTATATAAGTTATATATTCATATCCAAAATCTTTAACATCATCTGGTCCCTTTTCCCTTGAAACCTCTTTCCAAACTTCTTCATTAATTTTTGGAAAAATAGTATCACCTTCAAAATCCTTATCTAATTGAGTAACATACATTTTCTTGCAATAAGGCATTAATAAATTATATACAATTGCTCCACCTATTACAAAATGTTCTTCTCCATCATCCATATATGGTTGCAATTCTAATAATGAATGCACTACTTTTACACTATCTGAGTCTATTATAAAATCCGGATTTCTACTTAATATTATGTGCATTCTATCTGGTAAAATTCCACCTAATGATTCAAACGTTTTTCTTCCCATAATTATTGTATGTCCAGTTGTTCTTTCCTTAAATCTTTTTAGATCATCTGGTATACGCCATAATAAATGATTATCCTTTCCTATTGTATTATTTTTTGCTTTTGCTACTATTAAACTTAACATTTTTTTTGCTCCTTTTATTATAATTTAGTTGCATTATAGCATAGTTTTTTTTATTTTTCAACATTATTTAAATGTTTTCATTAACACCCAATTTACCTTGTTTTTATTCATTTTTTTATATTCTAGGAAGTTCAAAGAACTTTCCTAGAATATAAAAAAGCTGCTCTAAAAAAGAACAGCTTTTTTTACCAAAATATCATCTAATTATCCAAAAATATAGCTCTGCCTATAGCCAATAAAAAAAATACGAATGTCAATACCATTGGGAAAATTATAAATATTTTAATTATATTTATAATTATCACTGCAACTTCTAAAGCATCATACATCATTCCCCATAGCTCAATAATAGGTTTTATCAGTAAATATCCTATTCCCACATATACACCAATTACTGTAGCCACTGTCATCATAATTGCCCCTATAATCCGTTTTTTCTTCATAGCCTTCTCCTTTCTCTATTTTGGATTTTATGTTAATAGTAACAACTTTATTCTATCAAATTACTTTTCTAAAGTCAATCACTTAGATTTCAAATTATCTACACAAATTATACACTTGCTTATAACCCATTCTTTGCAATTTGTGTTGTGCAGTTTTACTTCTTATTCCACTATCACAATATAAAATAATCATTTGCTCAAAATTTTGTATTTTATTGCTTATATCTTTCTGAATACTATATTCTGGAATACATATTGCTCCAGGAAGATGTCCTTCAGCATATTCTTGTGGGCTCCTAACATCAATCAATATAGCTCCTTGATTTGTAAGATTTTTCATTTGCTCTATACTTATATCACTTGCATCTATACATCTTTTTAATCTATTTTTTAATTTCATCATAAATCTATCCATTTAAATCATATCTCCTTCTTGTTTTTTTCAAAAGTTACTTATCTTACTCTATTTTTAATAATTCTATTTCTTTATATAATATGATTTAATATTAATTTATGACTCAATATTCTATTTAAAAATCCACCAAAAATATATTATTCCTAAAATTTCTAAGATTGTTATAACTGGTAACCCAACAGTAAATTGTAATTTTTTAGTTTTATGTCTAAAAATATACATACCTGAAATTGTACCAATTCCACCACCTAATAATGTTACTATAAATATTGTTTTTTCTTGTATTCTCCACTTTCCTTTTTCTGCTTTCTTTTTATCTATTAACATTATTAAAAATCCTATTATATTTACTACTATTAAATATATTAACAGCATTTCTGATAATTGAAGTTCCATAAAAAATTTCATTCCTTTCATTTTTTCTAAAAATCACATAATAATTAAAACATTCTAATTATTTCAAACTATTCTTTCTTTTCACTTTACATCATAATTATACTTCATTTTAGCAATCTGTTCAAGTATGTCTTAACAACAAAATCTATAGGCCATGCACTTTTACTATTTTAAAACATATATTTAATGTATAAGGAATTTGGAGGTGCATTTATGTTTGCTCTAATATCAGCTGCTGGCTTTATCAGTTTTTTAAAGTCTGCTGTTTTTGTTGTTGGATATATACAAGGAAGCAATTTATTTCCAGAACCACTATCACAAGAAGAAGAACATACATTTTTAATAGAAATGGCTAATGGCAATGAAGAAGCTCGTAACATATTAATAGAAAGAAACTTAAGATTGGTTGCACATGTTGCTAAAAAATATACTTCAGCTAATGTAGATCAAGATGATTTAATTTCTATAGGAACAATTGGGTTAATAAAAGGTATAAACAGTTTTAATATAGATAAAGGAAGTAAACTCAGTACATATGTCTCCAGATGCATAGATAATGAAATTCTAATGCATCTAAGGAGTACAAAAAAGCTTAACTCTGAAGTTTATCTAAATGAACCAATTGGTAAAGATAAAGATGATAATATAGTTACTCTTCAAGAGGTTTTAGAAAATGACGAAAGAAATATAGAAGATGAAGTTGATTTAAAGTTTAAAATTAAAATTTTATACCAAAAATTAAAATCTGTTCTAAAAGATAGAGAACGTACTATTCTTGAACTTAGATTTGGATTAGGTGGCCATAAACCTAAAACTCAACACGAAATTGCAGAAATGATGGGAATTTCTCGTTCATATGTTTCTAGAATTGAAACTAAAGCCATTAGTAAATTAAGTAACGAATTCAAAAAATAATGACTTGGGGACGGAGCAAAAATTATTAAAGCTTTAATGATTTTTGCTCCGTCCTCCAAGTCACTATCCCTAAGTCATTATCAACCTCTTAACATTCTAAGTGAATTCAAAATTGCAAGTATAGATACTCCTACATCTGCAAAAACTGCCTCCCACATTGTAGCAATACCACAAGCACCTAAAATCAAAACAATAATTTTAACAGCAATCGCAAAAACAATATTTTCTATTACAATTTTCATTGTCTTTTTAGCAATATCAATAGATTTACTAACCTTAGAAGGTTCATCTGTCATAATAACAACATCTGCAGCCTCTATAGCCGCATCAGAGCCTAAACCACCCATAGCAATTCCAACATCACTTAAAGCAAGTACTGGTGCATCATTTATTCCATCACCAACAAAAACAAGTTTACCTTTAGCTGTCTTATTTTTTATTAGTTCTTCAACCTTTTTAACTTTACCATCAGGTAATAATTCTGCAAATACTTCATTAACTCCTATTTGATTAGAAACATTTTCTGCAACTTCTTTTTTATCACCTGTAAGCATTACAGTTTTACTAATTCCATTTTTATTTAATTGCTTAATTGCCTCTTTTGAATCCTGTTTTACTTTATCAGAAATCATTATATATCCAGCAAATTTATTGTTTATAGCTACATACAAAATTGTTCCCACATCATTACTTGTAATATATTTAATATTTTGACTTTTCATCAATTTTATATTTCCTACTAGTACTTCTTTATCCTCTACTGTTGCCATAATTCCTTTTCCTGATAGTTCTTGCACATTTTTAATAGTATTAGTATCTATATTTTCATTGCCTTGTTTTGCATACGCATTTTTTATAGACATTGCTATTGGATGATTTGAATCATTTTCACAAGCTGCCACAATTTTTAATAATTCTTTTTCATTTATTTCAAACACTTCTATATTTTTATTTTTTAAACTCTCACCTTTTAAATCTTTTGCAGTTTTAATTTTTTGTACTTCAAATACACCTTCAGTTAATGTTCCTGTTTTATCAAATACAACTATTTCTGTGTTTGCCAAAGCCTCTAAATAATTACTACCTTTTATTAAAATTCCTTTTCTAGATGCTCCTCCTATTCCTCCAAAAAATCCTAATGGAATAGAAATTACTAATGCACATGGACATGAAACTACTAAAAATGTAAGCGCCCTATATAACCAATTTGTAAAACTTCCATCTTTTAATATAATTGGTGGTATTATAGCTAGCATTACAGCTAATATTACAACCATTGGTGTATAATATTTAGCAAATTTTGTAATAAAATTTTCTGATTTTGATTTTTTATTACTTGCATTTTCTACTAAATCTAAAATCTTATGTACTGTAGATTCTTTAAATCCCTTTATTACTTTTACTGCTAATGTTCCACTTTGATTTATACATCCACTTAATACTTCATCATCTTTTTTTACATTTCTTGGCAAAGATTCTCCTGTTAAACTTGATGTATCTACCATAGATTTTCCATCTATAACTATTCCATCTAATGGAATTTTTTCTCCTGGTTTAACTACAATTATTTCATCTATTTTGACTTCTTCTGGCTTAACTTTTAAGATTTCTCCTCCTCTTTTTACATTAGCATAATCTGGTCTTATATCCATTAATTCTGTAATTGATTTTTTAGATTTATCAACTGCATAATCTTGGAACATTTCTCCTATTTGATAAAATAACATTACTGCTACTGCCTCTGGATATTCCCCTATCGCAATGGCTCCTATTGTAGCAATTGCCATTAAAAAATGTTCATCAAACAATTCTCCTTTAAAAATATTTTTAATTGCTTCAACTACAATTTTTCCACCTACAATCACATAGCTTACAAAATATATTACTCTATTTATCCATGCATTCTCAAATTTAACACATAATCCAATTATAAATAATATAAGTGCAGATATAATCTGAATAATTTGTTTTTTCATTTTCTCAATCCCTTTCTAATATTTCCTTTTAATTTTTATAGCTAGACTTTATTTTTAATATAATATGAAATTTCTAAAATTTTGATCAACCTATTTTAAATTTTATGACCTATATGCTCAAGCCCCAATTCAAATAAACCTTGAACATGTTCATCATCAAGAGTATAATAGACCTCTTTGCCTTGTTTTCTACACTTTACTATACTCATTCTCCTTAAAGTACCTAATTGATGTGATACTGATGATTTACTCATTCCTAATACATTTGCTATATCACACACACACATTTCGTTTTGATCCAATGCAAACAATATTTTAGCTCTTGTAGTATCTCCTAAAATTTTAAAAAACTCTGCTAATTTATTAAAAACATTATCATCAGGCATTCTATTTTGTGCATTTTCTACTGCTTCTCTATGAATTACATTACAATCACATATAAATTCATTTTTTGACATTTTACTTTACCTCCTTTGTAGTATTAGTTGAATAATTGTTCAACCATTTACATTATAGTTGAATTATTATTCAATTGTCAATGTTTTTTTATAATTTTTTTTAATGACTTGAGGACGGAGCAAAAATCATCAAAACTTTAATGATCTTTACTCCGTCCCCAAGTCATCACGTCCCCAAATTCTTCAGTTATTTTACTCTCCTCAAAATCCAGTCTTTTTCACATTTAACAGGAACATGTAATAAAATTTGTTGTCCTTTAACTCCTGGACTAACATGATCCACTTCCATATTAGTTTCAGCATCCCATAATTTCTCAATTTTAAATTTAACAGGTTTAAATTCATTTGGTATTAATAATTCCATCTCATCTCCTACTTGTAAGCGATTTCTAATTTCTACAATTGTCTTATCTTCATTATATTCTACAATTTTGCCACCAAACTCATATAATTCATTATATTGTCTACCACCATATTCTTGAATATCTTTATTATTTCTATCATTAAAATAAAATGTTGTCAAACCTCTTGTTTTTACTTTTTCCAATTCTTTTAAATATTTAGAACTATCATAATTATCAGGATTTTGCATATAATCATCTATTGCCGATCTATATACTGAAACAACACTAGCAATATAATACTCTGTTTTAAGTCTTCCTTCTATTTTCAAACTATCTACTCCCATATTTATAATTTCTGGAATTGCATTTATTAAGCATAAGTCTTTTGAAGAAAAAATACTTGTCCCATATTCATTTGTCTCTATTGGCATATATTCTCCTGGTGTATTCTTTTCTTCTGCATACAAATTATATGACCATCTACAACTTTGGCTACATGACCCCAAATTAGCACTTCTTCCTGATAAAAAATCACTTAAAAAGCATCTTCCTGAATATGAAAAACAAATTGCTCCATGTATAAACATCTCCACTTCCATATCTTCTGGTTTATTTTCCATAATATACTTTATCTGCTCTTTATTTAATTCTCTAGCTAATATCATCCTTTTGCCACCATTTTTATACCAAAAATTTGCTGCATGCAAACTAACTATATTTGCCTGTGTACTCACATGTATTTCTACATTTGGTGCATATTGTTTCATTATTTCCATTACACCACCATCAGCTACAATTACAGCATCTGGCTTTATTTCATTTAGAGTCTTAGCCATTTCTATTATCTCTTCATATTTTTCATCCCATGCAAATATATTAATAGTTACATATACTCTTTTTCCTATACTATGCGCATACTTTATCGTTTCTATTAAATCATCATTTTCCATGTCTGCTCTAGTTCTTAATGATAGTGAAGATGTTCCACAATATACTGCATCTGCACCATATAAAAATGCTATTTTAGCTTTCTCAAAAGAACCTGCTGGAGCTAATAATTCTGGTTTTTTCATTACTTATCACATTCCCTTCTCTTTTTGATAAACTGCTATTTTAGTATAACACAAATTTTCAGCTTTTTAAACACTTTAAAGAACAAATCTAAAAAAATCAAAAATTCGTTGCCTTCTCTGGTAAAATATGGTATAATAATCAGATAGGAGTGTGATATATATGGCTAATAAATATGAACTATTTAGAAGCTCTTTATCTGTCCCTATGTTTGAAAATATAAATCAATCAATATTCCAGTTATTACAAACTCCAGAATATCAAGAATACACAGATATAGTTTTTTCCAATTTAGGAAAAGAACTAGAAAAATATTTTGGAAAAGATATGATTTTTAAATATAGATATAAATCTCAAAAAAGTTTTACAAACAATATATCAAAAGATTCTACAATAAGTACATATGATAAACAAAATGATTTCACTTCCAGATTTAATCCATATGTACATTACGATATAATTGGAATGAGATTAGTTATAAAAAACATAAGCAATGACTTTACAGTTTCCAAACATTTCATAGAATCATGCAAACAAAAGGCAGATAAATACCAAAAAAAATTATTTGACTTACAAAAACAATATCTTCACAAAGATGAAAATACACCTGATAATGAGCAAGACAAATTACTAAAAAAAGAAATATTACATATAGAAAGATATTTAATATATTTAGATGATTGCTGTAATTTTGACTCTCTTTTGAAAAAAAGAAATAAACTTTTAAATAACTACAACCGTTTAGACAGCAAATTAAAAAATTCAAATGAATTAGACCCATATAATTACAAACAACTAAAATTAGAATTTGATACAATAGAATTTGCTCTAAAAAACTTAAATAGTCTTTTAAACACAATAGCTGGTGAATATGCAATAGAAGAAATTTTTGAAAAATCCGAAAGAATAAAAAAGCTTGGAATTCATTTAAATCCCAAAAGGCAAAAATTCTTTTCCGAAGACCAAGGTTATACCTCTATGCATTTTTCTATAGAAAGTTCCGCCTTACCAAACTGGATAAGTGAACTACAAGACCGCTCATCTTCTATAGAATATTTATCAATACATGGACATGATACATTGCCTGGTAAAAAAAGAAAATTAATTAATTTACCTAAAAATTTAAACACAAGTATAGCGAAAAAATATATAAAAAAACTTAATCATATTTCACCTGATTATACCATTTATCGTTTTAATGGATATATTGAAAGATATAATATGAAACAAAATGTTCACCACTATTATAGCAATTTATTAATAAAAGAACCAGATTATACTAAAAAATTAGATTCAATATTAGACAACAGAAAAAATATACCTTTTTCACCTAAAGAAAATATAAATTTTGAAAGATAATGCAATAACTTTAATTTTTAAGGAAAGGAATGAATTTTTATATGGATAATAATAGCAATAGTTTTATAAACTCACTAAAAGTTAGTCAAGAGCAAGGAATACCTATATCTCCTATTCAAGAACAGCAAAAAGCTTTACATGAAATTACAAATTCATATTTAGATACATATGAAGAGAAAAATTCTCTTAATGCAAAAAAATACATGTGCTATTTAACTGCTGCAATATACATAACATACAAAAAAATGTATCCTAATTTAGTAATTAGAATCCCATTCCGTACAAAAAGTGATACAAGCTATCAAAAAAACATACAAAAAGAATTCCCAAATAGTTTAGATACATTAATAGAACAGCTTGAAAAAAATAATGAATCACTTACATTAGAAACATTAGAAAAATATTTTCCAACTGAACCCACAACTAAAGATATCCAAGCAGCAACAATAATATTAGATCATTTTAAAGAACCAATTTTACTTACATATCAAGAAGGTGAATATGATAATCCTTTGCCAAATGTTAAAAATAATGATATAGATTTAAAAGAATCAATAACTGATTTAGTAAATAAAGATATGAAATATACTAATTTGCTCATTAAGGCTAACTCCATCTATTCTACTGAATTTCTTTCAGAATTTGCTTTTTTAATGTTAAAAAAGCAAATTCTTGAAGGAATAATTGATTTAAACTATCATGGATTTGATGGCGAAAAATATCCATCTTATCAAGAAGATTTAAAATCAGTTGAAGAAAAAATAGCTAATGGTGTAATACAACAAAATTTTGCAGCATCAATTACAAACCTACAAAAATACGAATTAAAACATCTTATTTCTAATATGCAATATTTATTAGAAGATAAATTACAATTCAACATTTTAAATAACACAATTAGCAATGTTTTAAATCAACCTATTGTAAAAGATACTTTACAAGCTACATATGACTATTCAAAAACATCAAAAAAATCAAATGGATTTGCAGCTATATATTACACTTTACATACACCTTATGGAGATATAGAATTATTTTTACAGTCTAATGAAAGATATTATCAATCAAAAAAAGGCTCTGCATTTCACAGTGGTATGTCTGGTAAATCTTTAGATATAAAAGACTTTTTTGAATATGTTAATCCAGAAAATGAAACAGAAGATCTAAATTATTTTTTAGATTCCATCGACTTGCCTGTTTCTGTTTTAGATGATACTAAAAATCAAAAATTAGCTGAAAGTATCAACCAAAAATTATCAAGAATAAAAATTAAAGACTCAATAGATGTAAAACTTTCTGTACCTACAAGTGTTACATTTGATAGTACTACAACAAAAAAAGATCCAGAAAGTCTTAAGAAAAAACAAATTGCAGATGAAAAAATAAAAAACGCACCAACAGTTTCAATAAACACAAATGAATACTTATATCTTGTTGCAACATCTCGCTCAGCCTGTTTAAATACCTGTAGTTCAGGACACAGTTTTTCCATAAATGCTGCTATACATCATCAAGATATAGATGATGAATTTGCAGAAGTCTTAAGACGCAGAGATTCTATGACTTGCCTTGGAAATATTCTATTAAAAAGATTACGCATAATTTTAAAAACTTCAAAAGCTGATGACAAAACAAATATTAACAAAATTAATTCTATTTCTAGCTTACCTAAATTAATTAGTCCAGAAGAAATTTATGAATATGGAGAAGAATTAGAGAATTTAATAGAAAATACAACTCCAAAAGATACTGAAAAAACAGATGAAGGTTTAGAAATATAAACCTTCATCTGTTTTTTATATACTAGGAAAGTTCTACGAACTTCCTAGTATATAAAAAATAACAATGCCGCGATATTTGCTTCGCAAATTTCGCGCGCGAACAAATACGCGGACTTTAAAATGTTCTAATAAGTGCAAATGTTATTAATGTCCGCTTTTGTTCTTTTAAGCATTTTTAACAAACTTACTTATTACCAATCCATCCCCAACTTCCAAAATTTCAGTTTCAAGATTAGCATTTTCAGTCACTTCTTTTATATACTCTCTTAAATTTCTTACAGCTGTACGTTGCTTATGTTTATTATAATCACTCATAACATACCCTTTATATAAAATATTATCTGCAAAAATCATTCCATTAGGATTTAACATTCGTAAAGCTTCATTTAAGAAAAACGGATATTTTCCTTTTGCCGCATCAATAAATACCATATCATATTTTCCCGATAAAGTTGGTAATATTTCTACCGCATCTCCTTCATATAATGTTATAATATCTTGAACCCCTACATCTTTAAAATTTGCTTTAGCTTGTGCTATGCGTTCTTCTTCCCTTTCTATTGTATCAATATTTCCACCTTCTGCTAAAAATTCTGAAAAACACATTGCTGAATATCCAACTGCTGCCCCTATTTCTAATATCCTTTTCGGAGGATTATCTTTTAAATATTTTTCTATAACTTCTAAAGTATCATCCATTATTATTGGTATATGTTCTTGTAATGCTTTTTGTTTTACTATTTCTAATTTCTCTTTATTCATACTAAAAACCATTCCTTAAAATATGAAGTTTTCTACAGTCAAAATTGTAATTATTTTCAAGTGTTTTATAGATTGGAAAAGAATTAAATTTTGACAAAGAAAACAAGTTTAAAATTCATGAGGTGTACGATGGTACATTGATTGAATTTTAAATGAAGTTTTCTACAGTCAAAATTGTAATTATTTTTCAATCTACTTGTTTCTGTTAGCCCTCTCACGTTCCTTAGTATCCAAAATTTTCTTTCTTAAACGAATAGACTTAGGAGTAACCTCAACCAATTCATCATCTTGAATAAATTCAATAGCCTTTTCCAAAGACATTTGGATAGGTGGAACTAAACGTAAAGCATCATCAGAACCAGAAGCTCTAGTATTTGTCAAATGTTTCTCTTTACAAACATTTATAGCTAAATCTTCGCCTCTTGAATTTAGACCAACAATCATACCTTCATACACTTCAACACCTGCACCGATAAATAAATCTCCTTTATCTTGTGCATTATACAATCCATAAGTTACTGATTTTCCAGGTTCAAAAGCAACAATTGTTCCTCTAACACGAGCCTGAATATCCCCCTTATATGGTTCATATGCATCAAATATATGATTCATTGTACCTTCACCTTTAGTATCTGTAAGGAATTCTGTTCTATAACCAATTATTCCTCTTGCTGGTATTCTAAACTCAATTTTTGTATGACCTGCTTCTGCTGGTTCCATATTTACCATTTCTGCTTTTCTTCTACCTAATTTTTCTATAACGTTTCCAACACAATCATCAGGAACATTTACAACTAATAATTCTATTGGTTCACATTTAACACCATCAATTTCCTTAAAAATAACTTTTGGTCTTGAAACTAATAGTTCAAATCCTTCTCTTCTCATCGTTTCTATTAATACAGATAAATGTAATTCTCCTCTTCCTGAAACCTCAAAAGAATCTGGTGTTTCGCCATCTTTTACTCTTAAAGAAACATTTCTTTCTAGTTCTTTATATAATCTATCACGTATATGTCTTGAAGTTATAAATTGGCCCTCTTTTCCTGCAAATGGTCCATTATTTACACTAAAAGTCATTGTTACTGTTGGTTCATCAATATCAACAAAAGGTATTTTTTCAGGATGTTCAAAATCACAAACCGTATCACCGATATTAATATCTGGTAATCCTGCAAACTCAATTATATCACCAGCTCCAACTTCCTCTACTTCTACTTTTTTTAGCCCAACATGTGTATATAATTTTGCAATTCTACCTTGTGTAACTTTATCTTCTTTACCACATATACTAACTGGCATTCCGACTTTCATTGTACCTCTTTCTAATCTTCCTATACCAATTCTTCCTACATAATCATCATAATCTATATTAGATACTAACATTTGTGCTGGACCTTCTAAATCACATTTAGGTGGTTCAATAGTATTTATTATAGTTTCAAATAAACATGTTAAATCTGTTGATTCATCAGCTAAATCCATTTTTGCTATTCCATTTTTTGCTGAAGCATATACTACTGGGAAATCTAATTGTTCATCTGTTGCATTTAATTCTATAAATAATTCAATTACTTGATCTACAACTTTTTCTGGTTGTGCCCCTGGTCTATCTATTTTATTTATTACTACTATTGGTTTTAACCCTAATGCCAATGATTTTTTTAATACTTCTCTTGTTTGTGGCATTGCTCCCTCAAATGCATCTACTAATAGTAATACACCATCTACTGTTTTTAATACTCTTTCTACTTCTCCTCCAAAATCAGCATGTCCAGGTGTATCAACTATATTTATTTTTATATCACCATGCATTACAGATGTATTTTTTGAAAGAATTGTTATTCCTCTTTCTTTTTCTTGATCATTTGAATCCATTACTCTTTCTTGTACTTGTTCATTTTCTCTAAATACATGACTTTGTCTTAATAATGCATCTACTAATGTAGTTTTTCCATGGTCTACGTGTGCTATTATTGCTATATTTCTAATATTCTTGTTATTCATTTTTTCTTTCCTTCCCTCTAATTTTTTATTTTTAAATTATTATAACGCCCTTAATTATACTACTATAGAGCGCATTTGTCAACATAAACTACAAATGTAAATTTGCCAATCCAATAATTGTTTCCATCATTTCACTCGTTACTTTATCCAAATTTTCCTTTTCTGGTGTTTTTGATTTATATTGACTATAATCTAATGCTTTTCCATATCTAACAATTATTTTTGGAAATGGTTTTTTAGTTACTTCTACTCCAACTGGTACTATTGGCTTCCCTGTTCTTAATGCCATAAATGCTGCACCATTCTTTACTTTTACACCTTTTTCTAATCCTTTTGTTGTCCCTTCTGGAAATATTCCTAATCCTTCTTTATTATTTAACACTTTTAAAGATTTTTTCATAGCATCTACATCTTGTTTTCCTCTTTTTACTGGTATTACATCAAAAAGTTCTCCCAAACGTGCTAAAAATGAATTATTAAATAATTCTATTTTTCCCATAAAATTCACTTTTCTAGGGCAATATACAACAACTACCGGAACTTTCATAAAATCTATATGATTACCACATAAAATAAAAGCTCCTTCTTTTGGAACATTTTCTGTTCCTTCAATTTTTACTCGATAAAATACCCTATAAAATCCTCTCAAAAAACCCCATATAACTCTTCTTTGAAATTTTGTCCATATTGAATCTGTATTTTTATCAAATTTCTTTGAGCTTTTTTCTTGCCTTCTTATTTCTCTTAGTTCTTTTTTAGTTAATTGTTTTTTTTTCCATTTTTCTGAGCTTTCTATAATTTCACATATTTTATCTACTACCTCTGATATTTTTAAATTTGTAGTATCCACATAAATAGCATCTTCAGCTTGTTTTAAAGGTGCCACATCACTTGTTTTATCATTATTATCTCTAAATTTAATATTTTCTAAAATCTCTTCATATGTTGATTCTATACCTTTTTCTTGATTTTGTTTCATTCTTCTAGTTGCTCTTTCTTCTGGAGTTGCATCTAAATATATTTTTATTTCTGCATTTGGAAATACATTTGTTCCTATATCTCTTCCTTCCATAATTACATTTTTTCCTTCTGCAACTTTTCTAGAAAGATTTGTTATATTTTCTCTAACTTCTATTAAATGTGAAACTTGTGATACTATTGCATTTACATTTTCTTCCCTTATCTGTTTTGAAACATCTTTCTTATTTAAATATACTTTATCTTCTCCATTTTCTGTTTTAAACTCTATATTGATATTTTCCAATAATTTTTTTATCTTTTCAGTATCTTCTAAATCAATTTTTTCATTTAACATACTTAATGTAACACATCTATACATTGCTCCTGTATCAATATTTATTAAATCTTCCTTTTGTCCTACTAATTTTGTTATTGTTCCTTTTCCGCTTCCTGCTGGTCCATCTATTGCTACTACAAATGACATTTTTATCCCTTACCTTTCCTTTATCCACTTTTATTAAACTTATGTAAGATACATTATTTTTTTTCATTTTCTGGCACATATATATTTTTGACTACAATTTCCATATCAACAACATTCATTGAAGTTAAATTTTCTATTTCTTTTTGAGCTTTTTCCCTAAATTCACTAATTTCCTTCATAACATTTACACCATATGTAATTGTTACTTCCAAATACAAACTTGCACCATCACCATAATTTGAAACTCTAACTTTTTGTATTTTATGTATTCCCTTTGTCTTACTCGCCAAATATTCTAATATTTGTCTAAACACAGTATCTGAAATTGTAAAATTCCCCATATAACTAAATGTTGGTCTTATTATTGATTTTTCTGATATATAAGGTTTTTCTCCCTTTCCTTTACTTTTAAAAATTTGTAAAGGATCTAACAAATATCCAGAAAAATCTTTTTTTATCTCAAATGTAGGCACTGGAATTACATGTTTTCCCTCTGTTACACGTATACGTCTTGCAGTTTCCATTTCTTGTTTTGTAGCAACATCTTGAATATATACTGTTTCCTTTATTGGTGGCAAACCTAAATTAGCTGCTATTTTTTGCACCATTCCATCTGATGTACCTAATATTAATATCTTGTCTGGTTTATATTTTTTAAATGCCTTTGTTATCTCCTGTTTTTCTTCATCAGTATAAAATAACGCATGTTTTACTGTTTCAATTTTTGTAGGTGCTTTTTTAGCTGATTCCCCTGCTATAACTTCATTTCCTTTTATTAATAAACCATCATCTATTATATATTCTATTCCTTTTTCTCCAGCAACCATTTGTGCTCTATAACTTTTACCTGTTCCAGATGGTCCAACAAAAGCATAAACCTCTATTTTATTAGAAAATATTTCCTTTAATAAAGCCATTATATTCTCATTCCTTTTTGTTTATAAAATAATAATTATCATTTAAAATTTATCTGTAATCTGAATACTCTAATGTTGGATATGTATATGTATTTCCATCATCTGTAAATTGTCCACTTACTTCATGATCTTTATTCATAGTATTACTTCCTCTTAAAAAATACCTATATCTAACATCACTTCCTATTTTTCCATTTCCAATTATGACTGGGTCATCCCATGTACAATCAACAGCATACCATTTTTTATCAATCTCTACATAGTTCCATGCATGGTTTTCAGTTTTACCATCTGAATTAGTTCCTTGACCTATTACCATCACACAAGGAATTCCAATTTCATCTGCTAAATATTTAAAAGCTTTTGCATATGCCTCACATACACCCTCTCTTTCGACTAATGCACCATAAATATTATATATTCCTTTTTTTGAAACTGTTGTGTCATATTCTATAGTATCTATTAAATAATCATGTATCATCTTAATATTATAATATATGTTATTAGTTTTAGCTGCTATAATCTGATTCTTTATCTGCTCTACTTTTGTTATAGCCTCACGAACTTCACTTTCTGAGGAAAAATCATCTGTAAAATAATTGGGTTGTTCACCATTATTTATAAAAACATTATATGTTGTACTTCTTTTCCTAGTTGTTGTTTCTATATTTATATATAATTTATTAGCAGAAATATAAAAAACATCTGGATTATCATATAAATATGTCTCAACAGCTGATTGATAATATTCACCCAATTTTTTATCTCCATTTTCTTGATTTAATACCTCTGTAAATGTTGATCCTAAATCTATTTGTGCAGTTCCTGTTTTCATTTGCTCTTTATTTGATTCAAAAGCCCTATATATTATTTTTGAATAATCATTTAACTGATTATAAAAATATTTATCAACTTTTACTTCTGAATATTCAGCTTTTGGTGGTTCTTCTTCAGAGTTTGTAATAGAACTTATTAATTGAGACAATTTATCTTTCCAATTTTCTTTAATTACTTTATTCTGTTCTTTTAAATTATCTGAACTATCTACTGTTTCAGTATATGTTGATACATAGCTCTTTACTTCTGTATTTCCAGTTTCTCCAAAAATTTCTTGATATGCTATAACTCCAAAAAAACCTAATACTACTATTAACACCATTAATAGTATTGTTAATAAAACTGTCATAAATTCACTTTTCATTTGCATTCTTCTCCTTTTTGACTACTTTTTATCATATTAATGTGTTTTACATTTATAATACGAGAGTTTTCATCAGAATCTGATTTTTGAAAAGAAATATGAATATATTTTTTTGGTAAAGCTTCATTTATTAATTCTCCCCATTCTATTAAGCAAACACCATTATCAAAATATTCGTCTCCACCAATTTCATAAAACTCAGAAGTATCAGCTAAACGATAAACATCAAAGTGATAAATTGGAAATTTAGGTGTTTGATATTCATTAACAATTGTAAATGTAGGACTAGAAATTTCATTTTCTAATCCAAAAAATGTAAGAACACCTTCTACAAATTTTGTTTTACCACTGCCAAGTTCACCAGTAAGAACAATTACATCTTCTTTTTTTAATGTGGCTGCAAATTTTTTTGCAAAATTTAAAGTATCTTCACTTGAAGAAGAAATATATTTAAAATCTGTGTTAAAATTCATAGTAAAAATCCTTTCAAAACATATAAATTTATTTTACTGCAACTGTTTCTTCAACTCCTGTAGCTATAATAGTAACACCAACTTCATCATTCATATTATTGTCTATAACTGTTCCAAAAATAACATTAGCATCTTCACTAATTTGATCATTAATTATAGAAATTGCACTATTAATTTCCAATAAACTTAAATTTTCATTTCCCTTAACATTAAATATAACACCTTTAGCCCCATTTATTTTACTTTCTGTTAAAGGATTATCTATAGCTTGTCTTACAGCATCCTCAACTTTTTTATCTCCAGAAGCTCTTCCTACACCCATATAAGCTTTTCCTCTATATCTGACTGTTGTAGCAATATCTGCAAAATCTATATTTACTTCACCTATTGTAGTAAGTAAATCTGTTATTCCAGATATAGCTTGTTCTAGAACTCCATCAGCTAATGAAAAAGCTGAATTCAATGTAATTCTAGTGTCTGTTGTTTTTAGTAATTTATCATTTAGTATAACTATTAAATCATCAACATTATCTTTCAATTTTTGAGTACCATAATCTGCTCTTAATTTTCTAGCCTTTCCTTCAAACATAAATGGTTTAGTTACAACACCTATAGTTAATATTCCCATTTCTTTTGCAACTTCTGCTACAATTGGTGCTGCACCTGTTCCTGTTCCGCCTCCCATTCCAGCTACTATAAACAGCATATCAGCTCCTCTTACAATATCTTTAATTTGTTCTTTATTTTCTATTGCAGCTCTTTCTCCTACATTTTCATTTGCACCTGCTCCCAATCCTTTTGTAGTTTCTATTCCAATTTGTAATATATTTTTAGTTTTTGCCCTTTTTAATGTTCCAGTTTCTGTATTTAATAAATAATATGTCACTCCTTTTACATTATCTTCTATCATTCTATTTACTGCATTATTTCCTGCTCCTCCAACTCCTATTACTTTTATCTTTGGTGTATTTGATATTTCTTGTTGTTCATTATACATTTTTTAATCCATTCCTTTCTCATTTTGTTCAACATATTAAGCAATAATTCCAAGCCTCATATTTATTTATCTATTTTTATCACATTTTTAATTTTAATTCAATAGCTTATTCTTATAATTTTAAAAAAATATTATTTTTTACTTGAATTTATTTTTAATTTAGTATAGTATATATAAGTAGAAAATGAAACACATAGGAGGATTAATCATGCCAAGAAAAACTAAAGAACAGAAAGAATTAGAAAATGAAAAATTAACAACTAATCAAATAAAAAAATCAAATAAAACAGATTCTAAAAGTTCTAGCAAAAAAGATGATATAAAAAAGCCTGCAAAAACTGCAAAGAAAGCAGCTACTGCTACCAAAAGTAGCACTACTAAAACTAGTCAAGCAGCAAAAAAAGATAATATAAAATCAACTACAAAAAAGACAACAGCTACTAGTAAATCAACATCTTCAAAATCTAGTAGATCAACAAAAACTACTACCAAAAGCACAAAAACTAATACAACAAAAACTACAAGAAAATCAACTTCAAAAAAAGAAACAACAAAAAGTACAGTATCTGTAGTAGAATATTATGACTTACCATATAGATATAATCAAACAATAGTAAAAGTTCTTGCACAAACACCTACAAATTTATTTGTTTATTGGGACATTGCAGATTCAGATAAAGAAAACTTTAAAAAGCAATATGGTTACGATTTTTTTGAAAAAACACGCCCTATTCTTGTTGTACATAATAAAACTATGAATTATGCCTTTGAAGTAGAAATAAATGATTTTGCAAATTCTTGGTATTTACATGTAAATGATGCAAACTGCGATTATAAAATTGAACTTGGCAGAAAACCTGTTTATAATTATATAAAACGTGAAATTGGAGAAGAAGAACAAAAAGATAAAAATTCAGAATTCAACAAATATCCATCTAAACCAATTGACAAAGATTATTTTTATATTACAATCTCAAATGATATAGACTCTCCAAATAACCATATCCTTGCAGAAGATTATAATAAACCAATAAGTCAAATATTGGTAAGAAATGTTAAGTCAAATTCTGAATACACAAAAAATATCGATAATTTGCCTATTTCACAACATCTAAACAAATTATATAATATAAAAGAAATCTATAAAAAATTATTTGAAGAAAATACTATCCAAAGCTTTTATGACTTATCAAATCCATCTTCTAAAGGTAACCCTTCTTCTGAAAGCTTTTCTTCAAAATTTAAATAAAATTAAAGTACAACAATTATACATCAAACCATATACACATTTAATTAAAACCGAGAAAGGAATGTAATTAAAAATGCAAGAGAAAAAAGGATACGTAAGTTTTGTTTTACATGCACATCTTCCATTTATCCATCATCCAGAAAGTAATGATTATTTGGAAGAATCATGGTTATATGAAGCGATATCAGAAACATATATACCGCTTCTTACATATTTTAAAAAATTAGTTGATGAAGGTGTCAAATTTCGCATTACTATGTCAATGACACCTCCATTGCTTTCTATGTTAGACAATAAATTATTGCAACAAAAATATATACACTATCTAGAGCAATTAATTGAACTATCAGAAAAAGAAATAAAAAGAACTTCTTATGATGAACGTCTAAACAAATTATCACATTATTATTATGACAGATATTCAAATGATTTACATTTATTTAAAGATGTATTTAAATGTAATTTAATAGAACAATTTAAACATTTTCAAGATATAGGAGTTTTAGAAATAATAACATGTGGTGCAACACATGGATACTTCCCTATCTTATATGTTAATGAAAAAACCGTAAGAGCTCAAATAGCTGTAGGTGTGCAAACATATGAAAAATATTTTGGAAAAAAACCTCGTGGTATATGGCTTCCTGAATGTGGTTATGTTCCAGAAGCTGATAAATATCTTCGCGAATTTGGAATTGAATATGCAATAACAGAAACACATGGAATTCTATATGCTAATCCAACACCTATCTATGGAACTTTAGCACCAATAGTATCTCCAGACGGACTTGTAGCTTTTGGACGTGACTTAGAATCTTCTCGTCAAGTTTGGAGTTCTATAAACGGATACCCTGGCGACTACAACTATAGAGAATTTTACCGTGATATTGGCTATGAAACAGACTATGATTATATAAAACCATATATTGCACATAATGGAGTTCGTGTTCATACAGGTATAAAATATTATCGTATAACTGGAAAAACAGAACAAAAAGATTATTATGATGTCCAATGGGCTCATGATTCTGCAGAAAGACAAGCTGGTCACTTTTTAGATTCACGTGTTAATCAAATAAATAAAGCATCAACATATATGAATAAACCGCCTATTATTCTATGTCCTTATGATGCAGAACTTTATGGACACTGGTGGTATGAAGGACCTTATTGGTTATACATATTATTTAAAAAAATTTATTATGATGATTGTAATTTCGAATTAATCACACCTTCTGAATATATTGATAAATATCCAGAAATCCAAGTAGCTACTCCTTGTCGTTCTAGTTGGGGTGCAAACGGTTATAGTGAAGTATGGCTTAATCCTACAAATGACTATGTTCATCGTCATCTACACATCGCTGGTGATAGAATGTGTGAACTTGCTAGCTTATTTCCTAATGCCACAGGTATAAAGAAAAAAGCTCTTAATCAATGCGCTAGAGAATTATTGCTTGCTCAAAGTAGTGACTGGCTTTTCATTATTACTAATGGCACTATGGTTGATTATGCAAAAAAACGTATTAAAGATCATATTGGTCGTTTTACTAAATTATATTATCAAATTAAAAATGATGAAATCGATAAATTCTTCCTTTCTGATATTGAAGAAAAAGATTGCTTATTTCCTGATATTGATTATAGTATTTATAGCTAACACCGATGATTTGGGGACGGCGATGATTTGGGGACGGAGGAAAAATCATTAAAACTTTAATGATTTTTCCTCCGTCCCCAAATCATCGCCGTCCCCTAGTCTTTATTTCAATTTTTTTTACAGTACAATCTCTTTTTCAAAAAAATTTCATATTATAGTGTATAAGTTTTAAAGTTTAGTAGATACTAATTTTGGAAGGAGTCTGAGTATGAAAACGATATGTATCAAAACAAACAATTTAATAGTTTTAGAATATCTACTAAATGAATTACGTATGTCAAACACACAATCAATATGTTTTGTCCAAAAACAATTTAAAAACTATAAAAACATAATAGTTCACTATTTTCGGTCCAAAAGAAGATTTATTTATACATTTTATGGCTAATTTATTATCATATTTAATAATAGATGAACTAGAAGAAGACCTTTTATCAAGTATTATTCAGCAAAACTATTGTTATTTCGATGCTCCAGAAAGAAAAAAAATATTAAATTATTGCTTTGATTTATTTTCAGAAGATTTTACAAATTACTTTGATAAAAAGTTCACTTATATAAATAACAAATTTTATTTATATTTAAAAGAACATAAATCTATTGTCCTAACCGGCTTTATAAATTTTAGATTAAAAGAATATTTTAAAATTCTAGATGACGTTGTTGACGAAGCAGTTAATAGTTTCATTATTGAAAAAGAATATTTGGAATTTATATCTTTACTAAAACTATATATAAATTCTCAATCACCAAAAACTAATATTGTTCACTTAATATATAGAAAAAAAGATTCTCTGTTACTTGACGAAAACAAAAACATTATTCCATTAGATGATTCTGTATATCAAGCAAAATATTTGTCAGATATTAGTTTTTCACAAAATGACTATATATTAAACACTCTACTTACTATTTTACCCCAAAAAATTTATTTACATCTAATTGATAACAATATCGATGAATTTGCAAACACTTTGCTCTTAATATTTGAAAAGAAAATAGAAATTTGTTCTGATTGTGACATTTGTATAACAACAAAAACGGACTTAAAATAAATTAAATATTTTAGTCCGTTTTGTTTTTATATTCTAGGAAAGTCCGCTTTTGTTCTATTTTAGTCTGAAAATCCACTAAGTGCTTCTGATAAACCTGGGAATATACCATTTTTCAAATTATCATCAACTAATACTTTCCAACTTCCATCTTGTTTTTTTACAGTTATCTCTTGAGTAGATGTTAATTGACCTACATCTTTATTTTTTAATTCTTCAATTAAATATTGTTCTGTTTTTTCATCTGAAGGATTTTCATTATTTAAAACCATTTGAACAACCTTCTTTGTGAAATTTTGAAATACATTTTTATAGTTTTTATTTGTAATTTCAACTTCTATTTTAGCTTCATCATCATTCTTTTCTATTTTTTTAATATTCCATTGTAAATCTTCAAACAATAATTTTTCATTTTCATCTACAGTGTTTTCTTCATTTGAATTATCGGTATTTTCTAATGCTGGTATATTTGACAATTCTTTATAATCAACATATTTTGATACATCTTCAATTTTGCCAGCTTTCAAATCTCTAAACATTTCTTCCAAAGCTCTTGCTGGTGATGGTAATGCAACAAATATAATGCCTATAACTATTGCTAACACTACTATTACAGATATAAACCTAGCTAGTATATTTCTTTTCTTTCCTTTTTCCTTAACATTTTTAGTTTCTGTAGCTTTCTCATTTTTTACCTTTTTAGAATCTACAGTTTTATTTACTTCTGCCTCTTTTACATCAATATTTTTTACTTCTTTTTCGTCATTATCTGCCATAATAACTCCTCCTTCTATTTTTTTCTGACTTGATTATATATTACTACTATAATTTTTGCAATAGATTTTTATAAATTTTTAATGCTTTTGGGGCCAAACTCAATGCTTTTGGGGCCGGACTCAAAATGCACTAATGCTTTTGGGGTCAGACTTAAAATGCACCGCTTTTCTAAAAGTTATTATATTTGAAAAAAGAAAACACTAATTTTTATATTATAAACTGTTATTTATTCCAGTAGCTACTATATCTTTCATATTTTCAATCAAATCATCAATTTCTTTAGGAGTAACAATTAAATTATATTCTTTTGGCATTAAAGCTTCTTTAATTTCCTCATAATTATCTTCTTCTTTTAAATTATTTAAAACATCATTTGATTTAGCCTCATTTTGTAATTTTTCAATTAATAGCTCTAAACAATCATTAACTAATACAGCTGTTTCAACAACTGTAGGTATTCCAACTGCAATTACTGGTACATTTAAAGTTTTAAAACTAATTTCTGCTCTTGTATTTCCTACCCCAGCACCTGGTACAATTCCAGTATCAGATAATTGAATTGTACTACTTATTCTTTCTATACTTCTAGATGCTAAAGCATCTATTACAATCAACAATTTTGGCTTTACATTTTCTACAATTCCTTTTAAAATTTCCAATGTTTCTATTCCCGTTGTTCCTAACACCCCTGGAGATATTGCACTTATTTCCCTTGTTCCTTCTTCTACATATTGAGGTAAATATTTTATTACATGTCTTGTAACTTCTATTTCATTTATTACTTTTGGTCCTAAACTATCTGGAGTAACATATATATTTCCTAACCCAACAACTAATACTGAATCATTGTTACTAACATGTAAATCTATTATTTTTTTTAACTCATTTTTTAACACATCTGACGCTTTTTCTAATTCTTCTTGTTGCGCTATTCTTAACTTTTTTACATCTATAGTTATATAATTTCCTATTGGCTTTCCTATTGCTTTTTCTCCTTCATTATCTGTTATTTTTACCCTTTCTACAGTTATATTTTCATCTATTTCTTCTTTTTCACTTTCTACACCTTGTATTTCATTTTCTATTCTATTTGCTTTTTTATATATGTCCCTTCTTTCTGATGCTAAATCTGTCCTAAAATTAAACATAAAAAACCTCACTTTCTTCTTTCTTTTATTATTTGTTTTATGAGATTTTTTATACATTTTTTAATAATGATGATTTGGGGACGATGATTTGGGGACGGAGGAAAAAACATTAAAGTTTTAATGATTTTTCCTCCGTCCCCAAATCATCGGTTCCTCCGTCCCTAGTCATCATATCTAAAATATTCCAAAAATATTCCCATTATCATCAATATCAATTTTTTCAGCAGAAGGAACTTTAGGTAAACCTGGCATAGTCATAATTTTGCCAGCAAAAGCAACTACAAAACCAGCACCAGATTTAAGTTCAACATCTCTAATACTAACTTTATATTGACCTTTATCTTGCAAATTTTTTGCATCATCAGACAAAGAAAATTGAGTTTTAGCTATGCAAACAGGTAATTTTGAATAACCTAGTCTTTCAATTTTATCAATTTTTTCTATAGCATCTATAGAAAATTCAACTCCAGTAGCTCTATAAATCTTAGTTGCAATTTTTTCAATTTTAGTCTTTAAATCATCACGTAATGGGTATAAATAATTAACTTCATTATTTATTTTTGAAAACTCATCAGCAAAATTATCTTTTTCTGTTTCATTAACAATTTTATTTGCTAAATCTATAGCACCTTCTCCACCTTTAGCCCAACTTTCTACTATACTTAACTCTATATTTTTTTCATTTAACGCATTTTTTAAAAACTCTATTTCTTCATCTTTATCAGAATCAAACTTATTTAATGCTACTATAACTTTTAATCCATATCTTATTTTTAAATTTTCAACATGTACAAACAAATTATGCAATCCACTTTGTAGCCCTTTTATATTTTCATAATGAATATCATCTTTTTCTACTCCACCATGATATTTCAAAGCTTTAATAGTTGTCACTAATACAACAACATCTGGTTTTATTTTAGCCTTTCTACACTTAATATCCAAAAACTTCTCTGCACCTAAATCTGCACCAAATCCAGCCTCTGTAACTGTATATTCTGCTAATTTCAAACCTAATTTAGTTGCAATTATACTATTACATCCATGAGCAATATTAGCAAATGGCCCACCATGTACTAATGCTGGAGTATGTTCTAATGTTTGTACTAAATTTGGTTTTATCGCATCTTTTAACAAAACAGCCATTGCACCTTGAGCATTCAATTCTCTGGCATAAACAGGCTCATCTTTTTCGTTATATCCAATAATAATATTACCTAAATTTTCTTTTAATTCTTTCATATTATTAGACAAACATAAAATTGCCATTATTTCTGATGCTACTGATATATCAAAACCATCTTTTCTTGGTTCAATATTTTTATCTCCAGATAGACCTGTTTCTATAACTCTTAATTGTCTATCATTTAGATCCATACATCTTTTCCATGTTACTTTTTTTATATTTAATTCATTTCCAAAATAAATATGATTATCTATTAAACTAGCTAGCAAATTATTTGCTGATGTTATAGCATGTATATCACCAGTAAAATGTAAATTAATATCTTCCATTGGTGCTATTTGTGACATTCCTCCACCTGTTGCACCACCTTTTATTCCAAACACAGGGCCTAATGATGGTTCTCTTAAGGCAAGTATAGAACTTTTTCCAATTCTTGACAAAGCATCAGCAATTGAAATTGAAATAGTAGTCTTTCCTTCTCCCAATGGTGTTGGATTTATTGCTGTTACTAAAACAAGCTTTCCATTTTCTTTATCTTGTAGCCTTTTATAAACTGTATTAGATATTTTTGCTTTATAATTCCCATATTGTTCAATTTCATCTCTTTTTATTCCTATGCCTTCAGCAATCTCTGTAATATTTTTTAATTTCACACTTTTAGCAATTTCTATATCAGTCATACAATTCACCCTTTCTTAATAACAAACAATAATCATATTCATGTCTTGCAAAACCAAGTAGCAATAATACTTTAAATAGTACAAATATGAATATCATCGATACAATATATTTTTATACAATAGCACCTACAAAAAGACCAATAAGTGCACCAACTAATACTTGAATTGGAGTATGACCAAGTACTTCTACTAGTTTTTCAGAAACTTGTAATCCTGATAGTCCAGGTGTTTCCACTATTTGATTCAACAATTTTGCTTGCTTTCCAGCGGCTCTTCTAACACCTGCTGCATCATACATAACTATAAAAGAAAAAATTAAAGCTACAGCAAAAATAGGAGTATTAACACCTTCATACTTTCCTATAAGTGTTGCAAGTCCAACAACAACTGCTGAATGTGAACTTGGCATTCCTCCTGCACCTAATATCCTTTTAAAATTAAACTTTTTAGTTGTAATTAAATCATATATAACTTTAAAAATTTGTATAAAAAACCATAATAATAAAGGTACTACAATATACTTATTTTTAAATATTTCACCTAATATCCCCATCTACTTTTTTCCTTCCATACCAGTAATATCCTCAAAAACTTTTATAAATTATAAAATTAATCTTCTGCTACAAAGTTTTTTTCTGAAATATTATCATCTGTTTTTAATAAAATAGTTATTTTCTTTTCTGCTTTTTCTAAAATATCATTACACTTCTTAGAAATATTAATACCTTCTTCAAATTTTTTTACAGAATCATCTAAATTCAAATCACCTTTTTCTAATTCTGCAACTATTTTTTCTAATCTTTCCATGTTTTCTTCAAAACTTACTTCTTCCACTATGTTCATCCTTTCTCAAAAACACCTTTATCTCTCTACTGCTGTTTTTGTATCAATATTAACATCAACATATCCAATAACCTGAGCATTTGAAATAACAGCTATATGATATATATTACCTTCAATTTGATCAACATTAAATACATAATTTTTACTAGTTTCTCCCCATTTCTCTTTAGCTAATTTTATTGCTGTTTCATCTGGATTTATTCCATTACTTTCATTATTACTTTCTTGTTCCTCTTTTCCTATTACTTCAGTTGTATTATTTTTAACTGTATTTTGGTTTGTATTATTATTTTGAGGAACATTTGCATTTTTTGATGAATTTAATGCATCTTCTGAATTTGTTGTATTTTCTCCATCAATCGTATTTTGTTCTTGTTTTTCTCTGTTTTCTTCTAATTCATTTTCATTAACTATATTTTGTTCTAATTTATTTTCACTTAGCCCTGAATTTTTTTCATCATCATTATTTTGTAAAAAAATATAAGAAAAATATCCAATCAATAAAATAATTAAAACACTTAATATAGATATTAAAACTTTTGTAACTTTATCCAATAAAAACATCCCTTTCTAATTTGTAACTTCCATCACTTCGGCTTTAGCATTTCCATCACTTAACTTAATATCAATATTATCTCCAATTTTTAAATTTTTTACACTACTAATTGTTTTTCCGTTTTCTTCTACAATAGAATAACCTCTTGATAAAGTTTTTAAAGGGCTTAATGCATCAAGTTTTGATATTAGTTTTACATACTGCTCTTTTTCAGCTTGCTTTTTATTTTGAATTGATACTTCAAGTCTTTTTATATATGTATCTAATATCATTGCTCTATCATTAACCATTCTTATAGGTTCTTTAAAAACTGAACTTGACATCACTTTTTCATAATGCATTTTCATCATTTCATATTTTTTATTTAAAGCTAATCTTAACCTATTTTGATATCCTATTATTTTTTGATTTACTTCATAAATATCTGGCACCGCTAATTCTGCAGCTGCAGATGGCGTAGGAGCTCTCAAATCTGCAACAAAATCTGATATAGAAAAATCTGTTTCATGCCCTACTGCAGAAATAATTGGAATTTCAGATTCATGTATAGCATGTGCAACTACTTCTTCATTAAATGGCCATAAATCTTCTAAAGATCCTCCTCCTCTTGCTAAAATCAAGACATCAGCAAATTTATTTTCATTCATAAAACGTATGCCTTCTGCAATTTTAGCTGCTGCATCTTGTCCTTGTACTGGTACAGGGAACAACCTTATTCTTACATTAGGATTTCTTCTAGTACTTACATTTATTATATCTCTTATTACAGAACCTGTTTGTGATGTCAAAACCCCTATAGTTTTGGGCATTAAAGGAATTTTCTTTTTATGTGACTCATCAAAAAATCCTTCTTTTTCTAATCTATTTTTTAGTTCCTCATATTGCTTATATAATGCACCTACTCCATCTTCTTGCATTGCTTTTACATATACCTGATAAACCCCATCTCTTTCAAATACAGAAACTTCACCAAAAACAAAAACTTTCATTCCATCTTTTGGCATAAAACCCAATCTCTGCGCATATGTTTTAAACATAATACATTTAATAAGTGATTTATCATCTTTTAAAGTAAAATACATATGTCCTGTATAATGATTTTTAAAATTTGAAATTTCACCTTTAATTATTAAATTATTTAAACCTTCATCAGCAGCTATTTTTTCCTTTATATAACTATTTACCTGGCTGACTGTAACTGCCATATTTTCATAATCCATACTACTTAATCCTTTACAATACTTGCTAAAACACCATTAACAAATGTTTTTGAATTTTCTTCTCCATATTTTTTAGCTAATTCCACAACTTCATTTATAGACACTTTAAATGGAACTTCTTTATATTTTATTTCATATATTGCTAATTCCAATAAGCTTAAATCAATCTTAGAAATTCTATCTATTTTCCAGTTTGATTTTAAATTTGACTCAATTAATGCTTTTATTTCTATTTTATTTTTTTCAACACCTGTAATTACATCTTTTATATATTCAATTGCTTCTTGATCTGTTAATTGATTACTTTCTACATATAAATTTATTTGTTCTTCAATATTTAGATCTTTATTTTTTTGAACTTCCAAACTATATAATAATCTAAAAGCATTTTCTCTCATTAATGTTCTATTCATGATTTTAATTCCTTTCTACATCCTATCTATCCAACTTTTCAATTTAGTTTTTACATCATCTTTGTTTTGTTGCACATAATTTCCAACAAAAGCACCAACAAAAATAACAACAATACCTATAATAACATCATATAATCTAGTTGCTAAAATAATAATTGCAACAATAATTCCTATAATAGCTCCACAATATTTTCCTAAAAACTTTTTAAAATCATCCATCAGTTATCACTACCTTTCTTAAATATATTATGTTATTTATTTTTTTCTTGTACCTGTGCAACTTTTTTAACTGTTATATTTACTTCTTTAACTTCTAAATCTGTTGCTAATTTTACTCTTTCTTTAATTTTATTTTGTAAATCCACTGATAAATTTTTAATTACTGCATCTGAACTAACTATTAAATTAGCAAAAATACTAACATTATTATCTTTATCTAATTCAACTCTTGTTGATATACTTTCAGCCTCTTTAAAATCTTTAGCAACTGATTCAACTAAATTTTCTATTGTTTCTTTAGAAATCATTAATTTACCATTTGAATTTTCTAATAAAACACCTTGCTTGTCCTTAATCTCTTCTCTTGAAGTTGGATCAAAGAAAATACATCTAATAGATAATAATATAAATATAATACTTACTCCTAATGTTATTTTTGAACCTGGATCTGTTGTAATACAATTTTTTACTACACTTCCAACAACTCCTATATCTAACCAACCAAATACTAATAAGCATAAGATTATAGATAATATTAACATGATATTTGAATAAATAATTAATGTGATTTTTTCAATAATTTTCATTTTCATCAATTCCTTTCTTTATTACTATATTTAAAAACAAATCAGGAAACAGAGACAAAATTTTCTCAAAACTATTTTACATACTAATATTTTTTGCTCTGTCCCCAAAAACATTATTCTTCTGTTTCTTCTTTAGTTGCAATATTAGTGTTTACACCCTGAACATGTACATTAACTTCTTCAACCTTTAGTCCTGTCATATTTTCAACAGATGTTTTTACTCTATTTTGAATTTCAAATGCAACATCTGGTATTCTTGTTCCATATTCTACAACAATATTTACATCAATTTTTACTTTGCTTTCATCTTTGTCTACTTTAATACCTTTTGCAAGATTTTTCTTTCCACTTAAAACCTCTGAAATTCCTCCTGCAAATCCTCCTGCCATAGAAGATACTCCTTGTACTTCTGATACAGCTACTCCTGCTATTACTGCTATTACATCATTTGATATTTGTATTCCTTCACCTTCTGATACCTCTTCTTGCCCTTCTAATACCTCCTGTGAATCTTTCATTTCCTCTATTTTTTCTTGATCTTCTTCGTTCATATCAAATCCTCCTTATTAAACAAATTATTTGTTTTTTTAACACTATAAGTATATCAATTTTTTCCTTTTTTTACAACTGTTTTTTAAAATTTCTTTATAATATTATACCTGCAATAAATTATTCAAATCATCATATATACTATTTACTGTTGATTTAATATATTTAGCATATTAATAAATCTTTCTAATATATTTAAATAAGAAATGTATTTTAAACACATATATTTTTATTTTACAATAATCATTTTTCCAATATACTCAAAGAAAGGATTGTGATTTACTATGGAAAGAGAATTTAATAATTTTCCACCATACATGGATTATTCAATTGGTAATCAAACATCTCCAAATGATTTTAATGATTTTTACAGAGATCAAATGTTCAATCCAGTAATGCAATATGAACAAGCATATTATTATTACAGATATTTATGTATGCAAATGGACTACAAATTAAAATGTAAAGAATATGAAAAAATCTGTGAAAATCAAAATCGACAAACTCCAAATAATGAAAGAAAATAATTTTAAATGCTCCTTATTTTTTTTAAAGGAGTATTTATTTTTAATTTTCTTAAAATTTTTAAAGTCTGGAAATTATTGGTATTGCTATATTTTTCCAAAATTCTACATTTTTATCTATTTTTCTACATTTTTTTATATTGCATTTTTCCAATATTTGTAATATAATGATTTCAAATTTTTATACAAAGGAGGATATCATGAGTAAATTATATGATACTTATATATCATTAAAAGCAAATGAGAAAGACGAAAATAATACTTTATACTTATTTAAAGCTGGTTTATTTTTCATTTTTCTTGATGAAGATGCAAGAAAAGCATCAAATATTTTAAATCTAAAACTTACAAATTTAAACGAAAATGTGGTCAAATGTGGTTTTCCAATACAATCATTGGAAAAGTATTCTAATCTAATAAAGCTCTCGAACTATAATTTTAAAATAGTAGACACAAGTAAGAAAGAAACACTTACTATTTCAGACTATTCTGTTGACAACAACATTCAATCACTATTATTAGACATTCAAAATATTGACACAGATACATTATCAATAAAAGAAGCATATTGCTTTATAGATAATATTAAGCAAAAAGCCTCTACAATAAAAGGAGGCATTGGATATGGAAAAAAATAATTTGTCAATTTATCAAAAATATTTAGAATTAATATATTACACTAATGATTTAGTAAGAAAATACCCAAAATCAGAACATTTTGCCCTAGTAAAAGAAATTAAAAACTCCATTTATAGTGGGCTACGTTTACTAATGTATGCAATAAAAATATATAACAAACAAGAAAAACTAAAATATTTAAATGAATTAGATATACATTTAAACCTTCTAAAAGTACATATTAGGCTATCTTACAAATACAAATATATATCTTTACAAAATTATCAAGTTTGGTGTACACATATAACAGACATTTGTAATATGTTAGGAGCGTGGATTTCATCATGCCTAAAAAAATAAAAAATTGTTTCTATAAAAATCTAACTTTTGAAAAATTGCTTCAAGCACATAAAAGAGCAAAAGCACATAAAACATATAAAAATGAAGTAATAAAATTTGAAATGAATTTAGAAAACAATCTAATAAATTTATTAAACAATATCAAAAATCATAAATATCACTTGGGAAATTATTATAACTTTAAAGTATATGAACCAAAAGAAAGATTAATAAAAGCTCTCCCTTATGTTGATAGAATTGTACATCAATGGTATATAGAAGAATTTATAAAACCAAACATTGTTCCTAAATTTATTGACACAACATTTGCTTGCTTAATAGACAAAGGAACTCACAAAGCAGTATCAAGTGTTCAGCAACAAATGAGAAATTTCAAAAGAAACAATGGTGATTTTTGGGTGTTAAAATGTGACATACGCAAATTCTTTTACAGTATAGATCCTTATATATTAGTTGAAATAATGAAAAAATATATATCAGATAAAGAATTACTTAACTTCACCAAATTATTAATTTTTGATGGTAGAAGACCAGAAGATAAAGTTGGCATTCCAATAGGAAATTATACAAGCCAATTTTTTGCAAATATATATTTAAATGAATTAGATCAATTTGTAAAGCGTAAATTAAAAGTTAAATATTATACCAGATATATGGACGATTTTATACTTTTACTACCAACAAAACAAGAATGTATTAAAAGAAAATCTCAAATAGAAGATTTTTTAACAAATACACTACACTTAGCCTTAAATGATAAATCTAAATATTATCCATATAAAATGGGTGTTAATTTTTGTGGATATAGAATTTATACCACACATAGATTACTACGTTTATCAAGTAAAAAGAAAATTAAACGAAGTATTAAAAAGTGGAATAAACTATATTTACAAAATAAACTTGATGTTAAATATGTAATGCAATGTATAAATTCGTGGCTTGGACATGCTTCCCATTGTAACTCATATAAATTACAAAATAAAGTTATAAATAGTTGTAATTTTATTTTTAACAATGAATACTTTTCTGAAATCGAAAATTATTTAATTGATTTAACAGAAAGCAACAAAAATCATGAACCATCTTAATAGATAACAATATGTAGGAAAGATAATATATAATTATTATTTTTCCTACATATTTTCGCGTTTTCGGACTTTCGCCATTTTACTACTAGAACAAAAACACTGTTAATGTGTTTATGATATAAAAACAAATGATAAATATTTAAAGTTACATCGTCGTCTATACCAAAGGAATTAAACTTCTTTGATACAAATCCACTCGGCCGTCTCCTTAAAGAACAACCCATCTGAGATAGAAACCTTTATGTTTCTTTGTGTATCGAAGTGCTACACCACCAACACCGCACGGAAGCCGTTGTTGTTGTTGCCGTTACCGTTAGTAATGTTTGAGTTCAACACACCAGCATTACTGCCGTTGTTGCAATTGCCACCACGTTTGACAAACGGATAAGCCAAAACAGTTTAATCCCTAATATATATAAAGTTATTATATGTCTAAAAAAAGATTCTGTCAATACTTATTGCAAGTGCTTTTACAATAAGTAACAAATTATCTGGAAAAATTCGGGTGCTTACGCACCCAAAATTCTTTTTATTGATATTTTTCAAATCCTACCCGTATTCCAGTCAGTTGCAAATACTAGTTTCTGCTGAAAAAAAGGGTTTTAAGTTTTAAGTCACAATCTCAAAGTGCTACACCACCAACACCGCACGGAAGCCGTCGTTGTTGTTGCCGTCACCGTAAGTAATGTGCGAGTACAACACACCAGCACCACTGCCGTTGCCGCAATCGCCACCACGTAGGACAAACGGATAAGCCAAATGTCCTATTAGTGTTAGATCGCCATCCCATGCATATCCATATCCACCTGAACCAGCTA
>CAKPOI010000007.1 GCA_934169775.1 uncultured Clostridia bacterium | reverse complement strand
TGACTACGTTAAACTTCATTTAAAATTTAATCAACGTACCATCGTATGCCTCATAAATTTTAAACTCGTTTGCCTTGCCAAAATTTAATTCTTTTCCAACCTAATATGATAATATTTAAAGGAGTGTAAGAAATGGCAAAAATATTAGAAAACATATCAAGAACATTTAATGAATTTTTATTATTACCAAATTTAACAGATGAAAGATGCATACCATCAAATGTATCATTAAAAACACCACTGGTAAAATATAAAGCAGGAGAAGAACCAAAATATAGTGCAAATGTACCAATGGTATCTGCAATAATGCAATCAGTTTCAGGAGTAGATATGGGAATTGCTTTAGCAAGAGAAGGAGGAGTTGCATTTATATATGGTTCACAATCAATAGAATCACAAGCAGAAATGGTTAGACAAGTAAAAAAACATAAAGCAGGATTTATAACAAGTGATTCAAATGTAAAATCAGGAACACCATTAAAAGAAGTGCTAGAATTAATAGAAGAAACAGGACATTCAACTGTTATGATAACAGAAGATGGAACACCACATGGAAAATTTATAGGATTAGTAACAGACAAAGATTATAGAATATCAAGAGATGATATGAATGCACCAATAGATAATTTTATGACATCAAAAGAAAAAGCAATATGGGCACATGAAGGTGTAACATTATCAGAAGCAAATGATATTATATGGGAACGCAAAATAGCATGTTTACCAATATTAGATGATGATGGAAACTTGAAATATTTAGTATTTCGTAAAGATTATGAAGATAGAAAAACAAATCCAAATTCATTATTAGATGAAGATAAAAGATATATAATTGGGGCAGGTGTTGGAACAAGAGATTATGCAGAAAGAATACCAGCATTAGTAGATGCAGGAGTAGATATCCTATGTATAGATTCTTCTGATGGATATTCTGTATGGCAAAAAAATACTATAGCATTTGTAAGAGAAAAATATGGAGATAATGTAAAAATCGGAGCAGGAAATGTTGTAGACAGAGAAGGATTTAGATATTTAGCAGAAGCAGGAGCTGATTTTATTAAAGTAGGAGTTGGAGGAGGTTCAATTTGTATTACTAGAGAAACAAAAGGAATTGGACGTGGACAAGCTTCAGCTTTAATAGATGTTGTAGCAGCAAGAGATGAATATTTTAAAGAAACAGGAATTTATGTACCGGTATGTTCAGATGGTGGTATTGTACATGATCACCATATTACAATTGCTTTGGCTTTAGGTGCAGATTTTGTCATGATGGGAAGATATTTTGCTAGATTTGACGAAAGCCCTACAAGAATAGTAAAAAAAGGAAATGGATATGTTAAAGAATATTGGGGAGAAGGCTCAAACCGTGCTAGAAACTGGCAAAGATATGATATGGGTGGTAAAAAAGCGCTTTCTTTTGAGGAAGGTGTAGATTCATACATTCCATATGCTGGTAGATTAAAAGATAATTTGGATGTTACTGTGTCTAAAATTAAGTCTACTATGTGTAATTGTGGAAGTATTAGTATTCCAGAATTTCATGAAAAAGCTAGATTAACTTTAGTTTCTGAAGTTAGTATTTCAGAAGGTAGTGCACATGATGTTATTCTTAAAGAAGTTGACAGCCAATATAAATAACTAGTTGAAACAGAATTAAATTTTGACAAGAAAAACAAGTTTAACATTTATGAGGCATACATTAATTAAATACTAAATGCACTTTGCCTCAGTCAAAATTGTAATTCTGTTTCAACAGGTAATATATATAAAGAGAGGTAGTAGTAGAAATGGAAGAAGTAGACATATTAATGGCAACATACAATACCAAAATAGAATACCTAAAAAAACAAATAGAAAGCATATTAAATCAAACATATAAAAATATAAATCTACTGATTTCTGATGACTGCTCGCCAAATAAAGAAGTAGAGAAAACATTAGAAGAATATGCAAAAAAAGATAAAAGAATAAAAATATATAAAACAGAGCATAATTTAGGATATACAAAAAACTTTGAATATTTATTGCAAAAGTCAACATCAAAATATATATGCTTTAGTGACCATGATGACATATGGTATCCGCAAAAAATAGAAAAAAGTTTAGAAAAATTAAAACAAGATGATGTTGACTTAGTATATTGTAATTGCCACCAGATAGATGAAAATGATCAAATAATAAAACAAGATTATTTTAAATATAAAAATATGCCATTAATAAAAAAACATAGTAAACTTGCGATATCACGATATGCAGGGATAGGATGTTCACAGTTATTTACAAAAGAAGTAAAAGAAAAAGCACTTCCTTTTTTGAAAAGTGTAATAGCACATGATTGGTTAATAGGATTTATAGCAAATGAAGGAAAAGGAATAAGCCATATTAATGAGGCTTTATTTGGGTATAGATTACATAAGTCAAATGTTTTTGGAGGCAGAAGTTTAAAACAAAATTTGTATTTATGGAAAGAAAAAAATGGAAATTCAATAGAGAGTTATTCGAAATATAGACAAGAAAAAGTTATCGATAAAGCGTATTTATATGGCGCAAAGATGTGTTTAGAATATAGTCAAAAACTACAAGATGAAAAAAGTGAAAAATGGATAAAAAAATTGATAAAATATTATGAATCAATCAAAAAATCAAAATATATAAATTTCCGTTTTATAAGTTTTTTTCGATTTTTGGGTGGCAAAAATCTTACTAAAAAATTGGTAAAAGAAATACTCATATTTCATTTTCCATTTATAGGTTTTTTATACTTTAGAAAAATTGAAAAATAATTACAATTTCAATTAAAGTTTATGTTTTGAGGAAGGAATGAGATAAAATATGAAAGAACTAGTAAAAAGAATAATAATAACATTTGGATTATTACTTTTTGCAGTGATTATATTAAATTGTGAAAAAATATCGAATGCAAAATCTCCAGCATTGACACAAAATGAAATATCACAGCAATCACAAAGTGAAGAAAATACTATATTAGTAAATGCAAATAATGTGTCAGAAGATATGGTAAAAGAAATAGAAAAATTTGTTAATGATACAGAAAATGTCAAAAACAAATATCTGGAAAATCAAAAGCAAATTAATACATGTATAACAATTGATTTTCCTCAAACAGAACAAAATAGTAGAAATACATTATATATTCAAGGTTGGCAATTATCTAATGAAGAAAATAGAAAAGTTGAAGTTTGGATAAATGAAAATAATGTAACAGATAAAATGACATTTTCTTTAAGGCAAGATGCTGTAGATGCTATGAGAGGACAAGGATTTGGAGATGAAAGTACAAATGCAAATTCAGGTTTTAGAGGAAATGTCGATATAAGTAATTATAAGTCAGGAAATTATACTTTAAAGGTAAAGATTATTTTAAATAGTACAAATGAAGTATTAACAGAATCTAGTAGAATAATTGGTATAAATAAAGAATCTTTTGAAATAGGAACATATGGAAGCTCAGGATTAAAAGTTGCAGGAAGTTCAAAGGGAACAGATTTGAAATATTATAGATATGGTGATGGACCAAATGTATTTTTTGCAACATTTGTTTTACATGGGTTTGAGGATAATTTTGGAAGAGATGGAACAGAAGTATCAGTAATTGCTGAAAATTTTATAAATGAATTAAGAAATATGGCAGACAAGGAATTAACAAACAAATGGACAATATATATTTTTCCAGAGATAAATCCAGATGGAAGAAATTATGGATGGACTAATAATGGGCCAGGAAGAACAACCTTGTATAGTGCAGCTCCAGAAAATAAAGGAGTTGATATAAATAGGTGTTGGTCAACGAATTTTGTACCAATGTATACTGATAGAAATTATACAGGAAGTACTTCATTTAATTCTTATGAAGCAAGATATTTAAGAGATTTTTTACTGAGTAAAAAATCTACTACAGGTCAAACAGTTTTGGTTGATTTACATGGTTGGACAACACAAGTAATAGGAGATAATGAAATTTGTAGTTATTATAAACAAAAATTTCCTTCTACACAGTATACTTCAACTTATGGAAAAGGATATTTAATAAATTGGGCACGTAGTTCATTAGGTGCAAATGGCAGAACTGCAAGGTCAGCGTTAATAGAATTGCCAGAATATGGAACAAATGGCAAAAAAATACTGAGCCATCAAGATGTTTTGGATTCAGAATATTCTAGGAAGTATATTGATGCGACGATTAATATGTTGAAAGGAATATAGAGGTTGAAAAAGAATTGCAATTTGAGAAAGGAAAAAATAAAAAATGAAAAAAAGAAACATTGCAATATTAATTATAATAGTAGTTATTGTCACTGTTGTAGTATCTATGGTAATTTTTCGTAGTCAAAATAAAAATATTCCAGGAAAAAGTGAAAACGAAACAACAAATCAAGTAGAAAATAATAGCGAAAATATTGTAGAAGAATCAAGTATAGCAGATGGTAACAATAACAAAAATGAAGTTGCATCTAATGATGTGTCAATTATAAAAGAAATAAAAGAAAGTACTGGTGCAACAGGTGACGATGATATTTATCAAGTAGCAAATGAATATGACAACAGAAAAATTTTAACTGTAAAATCAAGTGTACAATATAAAGTGGCTTTATGTGGCTTTCTTCAAAATGAAAAATTTGAATTATCACAAGTTGATAAAATAATAAATGAAAAAACTCCTAAAAATAGTGGAATATGGATAGAAGAAAGTTCAAGGGAAGATATACAAGAACTTTTAGAGCAAATTTCAAAAAGTGAATATGAAATAAAAGATGGATATCTAACTGTAAAAAATGCAAATAGTGAAAATGATGTAGATAAAGTATTAAAAAAATATATCGATAGTGATAAATTTGTTGTTTTAGCAAAAACAGGTGATATTAAAATGGTAGATGATGTTACTGGAACAGTTGAAGATTATCCTTTTGAAAAATTGGAAGAATATCAAAGTTATGATTTTGTTCAAGATAATGGGAATTATATTATTTGCTTAGCAAAAAATGAAAAAGGCAAAATTCAAGCAGATGAATTTGCAAAGGCATTAAAATCAATTTTAAATTAATGTTTAGTCTGTATTTATATTGACAAAAACGCGGATAAAATATAAAATAAGAGCAGAAAATTTTGCGGAAAAATAGGAGAAAAAATAATATGATAGAATTTATAAAAACTGTAATACAAAACAGAAAATTAGTATTTCAATTAGGAAAAAATGATTTTAAAAATAGATTTGCAAGTACAAGTTTAGGAAGCATATGGGGATTTTTGCAACCATTTATATTTATGCTAACATATGTTATTGTATTTCAATTTATATTAAAAACACCAAGTTCTGGAAATGAGCCATATGCAGTATGGTTCATACCAGGAATGGCAATGTGGTTGTGCTTAAATGACAGCATAATAAGTGCAAGTAATTCAATAAGGGCATATAGTTATTTAGTAAAGAAGGTAGTGTTTCCAGTTGATACAATACCAATTATATCAATAATAGCAAGTAGCTTTGTTGCAGTATTTTTATTTATAATATCAACAGTAATATGTATTATATTTGGATTTAGACCAAACATATTAATGGCAATATATATATTAGTAGCAGCATATGCATTTATAATAGCAGTAACAAGATTTACATCAGCAGTAACTACACTAGTACCAGACTTTTCACAATTATTAAATATATTAATGCAATTATTTTTCTGGTTTACACCAATAGTATGGAATTTAAACATGTTATCTGGACATGCTACACTTCTAAAAATAGTACAATGTATGCCTTTTACATATTTAGTAACAGGATTTAGAGAAGTATTTATAGAGGGAAATATTGTAACACAAGGACATGGAATATACACAATTGCATTTTGGGTAATAACAATAGCAATATTTATGTGGGGCAATTATATATTTAAGAAAAGTAAAAAAGACTTTGCAGATGTATTGTAAAAATAAGGAAGGATTACAAAATGGAAGAAACAATAGATGTATTATTAGCAACATATAATGGCGAAAAATATTTAACAGAACAAATAGAAAGTATATTGAATCAAACATATAGAAATATAAGAATTTTGATATCAGATGATTGCTCTAAAGATAATACTAGAGAGATTATAAAAGAATATCAAAAAAAAGATTCAAGAATACATGCATATTTTCAAGAAAATAATTTAGGATATATAAAAAATTTTGAGTTTTTAATAAAACAAGTAGAAAGCAATATGTTTATGCTCTCTGACCAGGATGATGTATGGTTACCAGAAAAAATTGAGAAAACAGCTGAAGTCATGAAAAGGGAAAATGCAGATTTAGTTTTTGGAGATTTAGAAGTTGTAGATGAAAACTTAAAAACTATAAATCCATCTTTTAATGAATATATGTTATTAAAAAGAAAAATAAATAAATGTATAAAAAATTATAAAGTAAATTATCTTTATAATTGTGTTACTGGATGTACAACATTAATAAAAAGTAAATGGATAGAAAAAATTTTGCCAATCCCATCAAACTCAAGATATGTACCACATGATTATTGGATTGGAATAATGATAGCATTAGAAGGAAAATTAGCATATGTAGAAAAGCCATATATTAAATATAGACAACATGGAAATAATCAAATAGGAACAGATAAAATATCACACAAATTTACTAAATTAGAAGATGTAAGAAATTTATTTATTAATGTTAAATTAGGAGTATTTGGAACTTTTGTAGAAAATAATAGCAGATTTTTAGGACCAATACAAGACTTAAATTTAAAAGCATTAAGATATTATAAAATGTTACAAAAAAAGAAAAATTTTAATTTTAAAGATTGGAAAATATTCCATCAATTATATAAAACAGAAACATTTATATATTACATAGAAAATTTTATAATATTAAATTTACCGTTTATTGGAAAAATACTTTTCAAAATTAGACACTACATTTTAAAAATATTGGGGAAAAGATAGCTTTAGAAAGGAAAATGATATAAATGAAAAATGAAAATAAAATAGATTCTGATATTTCAATAAAAATAGAAAACCTTTGTAAAAACTATAAAATGTTTGCAAGAAAAAAGGATAGAATGTTAGAAACAATGTTTCCAATGGTAGAAAAACATGGAGTTTTTAAAGCTATGGAAAATCTAAATCTAGAAGTAAAAAAAGGAGAAGTATTAGGAGTATTAGGAAAAAATGGAGCAGGAAAATCAACATTATTAAAAATGATTACAGGTGTAGTTACTCCAACTTCTGGAACTATACAATTAAATGGAAAAATAAGTTCTTTATTAGAATTAGGTACAGCATTTAATCCAGAATTAACAGGAATAGAAAACATATATCAACATGGACAAGTAATGGGATTAACACCAGAACAAATAGAAGAAAAAAAACCAGAAATTATTGAATTTGCTGATATTGGAGACCATTTATATCAACCAGTAAAAACATATTCTTCTGGAATGTTTGCAAGATTAGCATTTGCTTGTGCAATAAATGTTGACCCAGATATACTAATAGTAGATGAAGTATTATCAGTAGGAGATATGGCATTTCAGTTAAAATGCTTTAAAAAATTTGAACAATTCAAAGAAAAAGGAAAAACAATACTTTTTGTAACACATAATATATCAGATGTACTTAGAAACTGTACAAGAACAATAATAATAGATTCAGGAAAGAAAATTTTTGATGGTAGTGTAAAAGATGGAGTAGAAAGATACAAAAAAATAATTGTTGGACTAAATCCAGAAGAAAGCCAAGAAATGACTGATGAGCAAATATTATCACAAAATAAAAATATAGAAGGAGATAAAGAAAAAACTTCTAAAGAAAATGAAGAATGGAAAACGCATTTTACACAAAACCCAAATATAGTTGATTATGGAAATGGAAAAGCTGAGGTCATAGATTATGGTATTTTTGATGTAAATGGAAATTATGCAATGGCAATAGAAAATGACAAAGAAATTATATTGAAATCAAAAATCAGATTTAATGAAGATGTAAAAGATCCAATATTTACAATGACTTTAAAAGATTTTAAAGGATTAGAAATATGTGGTACAAATACATTAATAGAAAAAGTTATTACAGGCAATTATAAAAAAGGTGATGTTGTAATAGCTGAATTTAAACAAATTTTAAATGTGGCACCAGGAAAATATACATTATCTTTTAGCTGTACACATTTTGACCATAAAGGTGAATTAGAAGTATTAAATAGAAAATATGATGCATTATTAGTAGAAGTTTTATCTATGAAAAATACAGTAGGATTAATGAATCTAGAATCAAAAATAAAAATAACAAGAATGTAATTGAATTAAATAGAACAACAATTTTACAATTGTTTTAAATCATGAAAGGAATGTGGTTTTAAATGGACAAAAAAGCCATGATTAATATAAAACAGCATAAAAAAAAAATACAGTTAACTAGTATAGGATTAGCATTACTATTAATACTAGCATTAACATTTACCATAATAGGAACAAAATATACACCAACTATTGAATTAACTCAGTTACAAAATAATAGTAATAGTCAAATGATGGGATATTTTATAAAATGTGATAACAAAAATATAGTAGTAGATGGAGGAACAAAAGAAGACAGCAACAATTTACAACAATACATAAAAGATTCTGGAGGAACTGTAGATGCATGGTTTATAACACATCCACATAAAGATCATGCAGGAGCAATAATAGATATAATAGAAAACACTGACATAAAGATTGAACATATATATGTTAGTTTAAATGATATTGAATGGTATAAAGAGTATGAGCCTCAAAGGGCAGGAGAAGCAATAAATTTAAAAAATGCTTTAGAAAATGAAAGAATAAAAGATGTAGTTAAAGAAGTAGAACTAAATCAAAATATCGAAATAGGAAAAGCAAGATGTGAGATATTAGGAATAAAAAATCCAGAAATAACAACAAATGCAATAAACAATTCTAGTATGATAATAAAAATGTATTTCGAAAGAAAAACAGTATTATTTTTAGGAGATACAGGAGCAGAAAGTAGTGAAAAGCTAATAAAAAATGAAAGTAAAAAATTAGAATCAGACATAGTACAAATGGCACATCATGGACAAAATGGCGCAACAGAGGAACTATATAAGCTAATAAAACCTAAAATTTGCTTATGGCCTACTCCTGAATGGCTTTGGAACAATGACAAAGGAGAAGGAGAAGATTCTGGGAATTGGAAAACAAAAGAAACTAGAAAATGGATGGAAGAATTAAATGTTAAACAAAACATAATAGAAAAAGATGGTAATCAAACAATAGTAATATAATAGGAGGGCTATTTTTGGAAAATTTAGGGGTTAATAAAGAATTAGAATTTATCAAAGAAAATTTAATAAATTGGTATGATTTCAATAAAGATTCAGAAGTATTAGAAATTACTTTGGATACTGAAACTAAAATTACAGAATACTTAAAAGAAAATGTAGCACATGTAAATAAGATTGATATTGCAACAAATCTAGATGAAAATATAGGAAAATATGACTATGTAATAATTCATAATTTTTATAGTGTAAATAAAAAAGATATAGCTCTAGAGAAAATCTTAAAATATGCACAATTACATAAAAAGGATGATGGTACAATACTTATTTCTATAAAAAATAAGTTAGGTATAGAATGTATGAATTGTATAAATGTAGAAGAAGAACAAAATATTGAAAATCAAAATATGTATTCAAAAAAGGAAATTGAGAAAATATTAATAAATAACCAAATTAAAAACTATAAATTTTATTATTTATTACCAAACGAAAATTACCCAAATATAATATTTACAGATGAGCATTTACCAAGCCAAGAGGGGATATTAAGAGATTTAACTTTGTATAATAAAGATATTTTAGTAAAAGAAGATGAAAGAGAAATATATAGAAGAATATTAAATGAAGATATAGATCTATTTAAGATATTTGCAAATTCATTTTTAATAGAAATATCAGATGAACCAATAAAAAATGATATTGTATATGTAACATTTGGTAATTCAAGAAAAGAAAAGTATAGATTAAAAACTATAATGAGGAAAAGTGATGTATACAAAGAAGCAGTAACTAAAATAGCTGAAGGACATATTGAAGAAATTAAAAATAATATAGAAATATTAGAAAATTCAAAAATTAATATGTTAGACTCTTATAAAGATGGGCGTATATATAGTAAACTTGTAAAAGAAAAGCAATCATTTGACAAAGAATTAATAAAAGAAGCAAAAAACAATGGAACAGAAATCATAATAGAACCAATAAAAAAATTTAAAGAAGAATTAGAAAATAAGCTAGAAATTAGTAAAGAGACAGATAATACGGTATTTGAAAAATATAAAATAGAATGTAGTAAAGAAATAAAAGACAAATTACATTTTATAAAAGATGGAATATTTGATTTGATTTTTCAAAATTGTTTTGTACTAGATAATAAATTCAATTTTTATGACCAAGAATGGAAACAATCTAATGTACCTTTAGAATTTATAATATATAGAGCTATATATTATTTAGGAAATTCTAATAGTAAAATAGATACAAATATGTTATATAATGCATTTGAACTAAATGATTTTATACAAATTTTTGAACAATTAGAAATTGTATTACAAGAAGAAATAAAAGATGAAACTGTTTGGAATATACACAGACAAGAGTATTTACATACTAAAACTGTATATGATACAATGATTCATTATAGAAATTTACATGCAGAAATTCAAAAGGATTATCAGGAACTAGAAGAAAAAAATAAAGAAATCGAAGCCAAAAATATGGAAAAAGATATACAAATTAAAGATTTACAAGATAAAATAAATTATATGGAGAATTCGAGAAGTTGGAAAATTACTAAACCTCTTCGAAATATCAGGAAAAAATATAACAAAATTTAATGTTGGAAAAGAATTAAATTTTGGCAAGGCAAATTTTATTTAAAAGGCAAGGGCGCATACTCTGTGTATGTAACCGCGTTTTAAATGAAATTTAACGCAGCCAAAATTGTAATTATTTTTCAATTACGAGAAGGGAAGAAAAAAAATGAAAAATAAAAGAATAAGAGATATACTATTTCCAGAAGGAGGAAAAATAAGAAGTTGGTTACGAACACTAAATAGATTTGTACATAGTATATTTAGTCTTAAGTATATAAAAGAGCAAATCCAAAGCATAAAAAAAGTTGGATGGAAAGCAACATATCAAGAAATGAAAAGATACATGGTAATGGGAACATTAGCAGAACCAGAAAATATATATGAAAAATGGATTGAATTAAATGAACCGAAAGAAGCAGATTTACAAAAACAAAGAGAAACAAAATTTGAAAAACAACCAAAAATCAGTATAATAATACCAATGTATCATACACCAATAAAATTTTTCGAAGAATTAGTAGACTCTTTGATAGAGCAAACATATTCAAATTGGGAATTATGTTTAGCAGATGGAAGTGAAGAAGAAGATAGTAATTTAAAACCAATATATAGTAAAGATAGCAGAATAAAATACAAATTTATTGGGAAAAACAAAGGAATTGCAGGAAATACAAATGCAGCATTAGAATTAGCAACAGGTGATTATATAGGGTTATTAGACCATGATGATATTTTACCAGTATTTTCTTTATACGAAGTTGTAAAAGCAATAAACAACCATCCAGAAGCAGATTTCATCTATTCAGATGAAGATAAATTTGAAGAATTAGGTGGAAAAAGATATGATCCATATTTTAAATCAGATTTTGGACCAGATACATTAAGAGCTAATAATTTCATTTGCCATTTTAGTGTATTCCGTAAAGATTTAATGGAAAAATTGGAAGGATTTAGAAGTGAGTTTGATGGAGCACAAGATTATGATATAATTTTAAGAATGAGTGAAAATGCGCAATATATTTTACATATACCAAAAATTTTATATCATTGGAGAGTACATGAATTATCAACAGCGAAAGCAGGAGCACATGCAAAACCATATGCTTATGAAGCAGGAAAAAAAGCCGTACAAGCACATATTGACAGATTAGGATTAAAAGGAACTGTAGAACAAGGAAAAACTATAGGAACATATAAAGTAAATTATGATATTATAGGAAATCCAAAAGTATCAATTCTTATACCAAATAAAGATTACATAGGAACATTAAAAGTGTGTTTAAAATCATTAAAGAAAACAACATACAAAAACTATGAAATAATAATAATAGAAAATAATAGTACAGAAAAAGAAACATTTGAATATTACGAAAAAATAGATGGAAAAGATAATATAAAAGTTGTATATTATCCAGAAAAGGCATTTAATTATTCAGCAATTATTAATTTTGGAGTAAGAAACTCAACAGGTGATTACGTAATTCAATTAAACAATGATACAGAACTATTAACTCCAGACTGGTTACAAGAAATGTTGGGATTTGCGCAAAGAGAAGATGTAGGAGCAGTTGGTGTAAAAATGTATTATCCAGATAAAACAATACAACATGCAGGAATAATTGTAGGAATAGGTGGAGTAGCAGGACATTTATTTAAAAATATACCATATAATATGCATGGATATTTTTCAAAAGATGCGATGATACAAAACTTAAGTGCAGTCACAGCGGCATGTATAATGACACCTAGAAGTATTTATGATGATGTAGGATTTATGGATGAAAAATTTCAAGTTGCATTTAATGATGTTGATTTTTGCTTAAAAATACGCAAATTAGGAAAGTTAATTGTATATAATCCATATGTAGAATTTTTACATTATGAATCTAAGAGTAGAGGATATGAGGACACAGTAGAAAAACAACAAAGATTTAAAGGTGAAATAGATTATTTCTATGAAAAATGGCAAGGATTTTTAGATGAAGGAGATCCATATTATAATATAAACTTAAGATTAGACAATGACCAATGTGCGATAAAAGAAGAAGTAGTAAAATATAAGGAATAACTAATAGTTGGAGGTATTATCATGAAAAAATATGCAAATAAAATTGCAATGGTTCTATTATTAATATTTATAGCTGTAACAATTTATTTAATATCAAGTACATATATGATGGCACCAGATGAATATAATTATAGCCATATATCATGGACAGATACAAAATTAAATAGTTTTAGTGATATAATAACTTCAGAGATGAGTATGTATCAACAATGGACAGGAAGAATACCTGTCCATACAATAATACAAAGTATGTTATATTTAGGAGCATGGATTTATCAAATAGTTAATCCAATTATGTTTATAGCATTTATATTATTATTAGGAAATATCATATTTAATAAACCAAACTATTTTAAAGTAGCATTAGCAACATTTCTAATTATTTTTGAGATTTTAGGATTAGGGGAAAAATTCATTTGGATGTCAGGTAGTGTAAACTATTTGTGGACAACTACAATGATGTTAATTCTTATGTGTTACTATTATGCAATATTTGAAAAAGATAAAAAATTAAACTTTATACAAATATTATTTTTCTGGATAGTTTCATTTTTAGCTGGATGGTCTCAAGAAAATGTAGTATTTATTTTAGGAAGTTTTATAATAGTTATAGGAATTAAAAACTTCAAAAAGTTTTTGAAAATGAATAATAAACAAAAAGCTTATATTATTTTAAGTATTTTATTATTTGGAATAGGAGTAATCTTACTAATTTTTGCACCAGGTAATTTTAAAAGAATGAATACAACAGAAAGTAAATTACAAATAACAAATATAATACAAAACTTTAAATTAATAGGAAATCTAATTGGGATATATATAATTTCGCTATTTGGATTAGTAGTTACTAATGGAAGCAAAGAGAACATAAAAAAAGAAGAAAAAAGCCAAATTTGGAAAAATCAAATATTATTTATCTTACCAATGCTTATAGGATTATTACCTATGGTGATAATTGCAGAATTTCCAGTCAGAGCTATGTTACCATATGAAGCAATGATAATAGTATTAACTGTATCAAATGCACAATACATAGTAAAAAAATTAGAAATAAGAAAAATAAGAATTATTTTAAGTGTGTTACTTACATTTGCAGTTGGGTATGAATTATGTACAAATGTAATTGTAGCACAAAAATATATGAAACCATATAAAGAAGATATACAAAATAGAGTACAAATAGCCCAAAGTGCAGGAGAAAAAGAAGTAATTTTACCAAAATTTACACAAGAAGCATTAGTAACAAGTAAAAAAATAAATTTATTAGTAGATTTTTCTCCAAAAACTATGAGAACAAATATTATAAATACATATATGTCAATATATTATGGATTTGATTCGATAGAAGCAATTAGTGATGATGAAGTTTTAGTAAAAGTTTATTTTAATAAACAAGTACCAAATATTGCGTATGCAATGGTTGACACAAATAGGCAAGAAATCAGGAAGAGTATAGTAGAAGATGCAAATGAAACAACAAATTTAGTAACATGTATAATGTTAAAATCTGAAAAAGATTTGGTTAAACTTGAATTACCAGAAGAAATAAAATCAAATATAACTAATATAAGATTAGATACAATAGAAGGAAAAGAAAATATTGAAATGGAAAAAATAATAAAATAAACTTGAAGGAAGGATATAGTAAAATGGATAAAATATCAGTAATTGTATCATGTTATAATGAACAAGAAAGTTTGCCTTTATTTTATAAAGAAATGGAAAGAGTAAGAAAAAAAGATTTTGATGGAATTGATTTTGAATACATATTTGTAAATGATGGTTCAAAAGACAAAACATTAGAAGAAATAAAAGAATTAAGAAAACAAGATAGTAAAGTAAGATATGTATCGTTTTCTAGAAATTTTGGAAAAGAAGCTGCAATGCTAGCAGGACTTGATTATTCAACAGGTGACTATATCACATTAATGGATGCAGATTTACAAGATCCACCATCATTGCTAAGAAAAATGTATGATGCTATAAAAAATGAAGGTTATGATTGTGTCGGAACAAGACGTGTAACTAGAAAAGGTGAACCACCTATTAGAAGTTTTTTTGCAAGAATGTTTTATAAAATAATAAACAAAATGTCAAAAGTTGAAATGGTAGATGGTGCAAGAGATTACAGATTAATGACAAGACAAATGGTTGATAGTATTATTTCTATAAGAGAATATAATAGATATTCTAAAGGTTTATTTAGTTTTGTTGGTTTTAAAACAAAATGGATAGAGTATGAAAATGTAGAAAGAGTAGCAGGAGAAACTAAATGGTCTTTCTGGAAATTGTTTAAATATGCATTAGAAGGTATTACAGCATTTTCTACAACACCACTTATTTTTTCATCTGTATTAGGTTTGTTGTTTTGCTTAGTATCATTTATTATGATTATATTTATAGTTGCAAGGACATTAGCATATGGAGATCCAACTAGTGGGTGGCCTTCTATGGTTTGTATTATATTTTTTGTTAGTGGAATTCAATTGTTTTCACTTGGAATTATTGGACAGTATTTATCAAAGGCTTATTTAGAAGTTAAGCATAGACCGATATATATTATTAAAGAAACAGATAGCAAAGTTGAAAAATAATTACAATTTTTTCTGCGTTAAATTTCATTTAAAATGCGGTTACATACACAGAGTATGCGCCCTTGCCTTTTAAATAAAATTTGCCTTGCAAAAATTTAATTATTTTCCAACTAAGAGATAAGAGAAAGGAAACAATGAAATGGAGAAAATAAAAGAACTATACAATAAATATAAAGAAATATTAATGTATCTAATTTTTGGAGTATTAACAACAGTAGTTAATATAGTAAGTTATTTTTTACTAGCAAGAATTTTGCATATAGATACTGTAGTAAGTACAGTAATAGCATTAATATTGTCAATTCTATTTGCATATATAACAAACAAAATATTTGTATTTGAAAGTAAAACTAATACAGCAAAAGAATTATTAAAAGAAATTATATCTTTCTTTGGATGCAGAGCATTTACAGGAATTTTAGATGTCGCATTTATGTACATAACAGTTGATGTATTCAATTTAAATGATATGATTATGAAAATAATTTCAAATATTGTTGTTATTATAGTAAATTATGTTTTTAGTAAATTAATTATATTTAAAAAAGACAAAAGAAAGGCAGAATAATGGAAGAGAAAAAAATAATAGGGAAGAAAGTGCAAAAATTTTGTAGTAAATACCTAGTTTTAATTGTAGCAATTTTAACTTTATTAATAGGAATTTTTTCAATATGTGTAACTGCATATTTTGAGAATGCAACATATAGTTTTGCATCAGAGAAAACAGCATATCACATAGACAATAGTATAATAATTATAGCTTTAACAATACTAGCATTACTAATATTATGGGGATTTTCAAAACTGACTCAAAGGATAAAATCAAAATGGGTATTTTTAGGAATAATCATATTAACTGGTATAATTCAGTTAATATGGGTTTGTAGTATAAAATTTATGCCATATGCAGACCAAGAAAATGTAATATCATGTGCTAAACAATTATTGCATGGGAATTTTGAAGAATTTAGTAAACCATACAGCTATTTTGGAATATATCCATTTCAAATAGGAATTATTTATTATATATCACTAGTGTTTAAAATTTTTAATACTGAAAATTTTTTGATATTGCAAATATTAAATGTACTATTTTCTTTAATAAATTTATTTTTAATGAGAAAAATTACAGCACAATTATTTAAAGAAGAAAAAGTTCAGAAAATATTAAATTTTTTGTTATTAATTTTTTCAATATACTTTATGTTTTTTAATGTACATGTTTATGGAAATATAAATGGATTAACATTTGGCCTTATAGCATTATATTTCACACTAAAATATTTAGAAAACAAAAAGAAAAAATATATAGTGATAACAGCTATTTCAATGGCAATATCAATAGCATTAAAAAGTAATTATAACATTTTCTTATGTGGTGTAATAATAACATTAGTACTAGATTTCTTAAAAGATAAGAAGATAATGACAGTAGTGGGGATAGTAGGAATCTTATTTGCATATTTTGTATTACAATTTGGAAATACATTTATATTAGAGAAAACTATAAATGCAAAAATACCAAAAGGAATACCAATGGTAGGATATATTTATATGGGAATGCATGATTCTGAAACAATGTCAAGTGGTTGGTATTCATCTGTATCAGTAGATACATTCAAAGAAAATAATTTTGATACAGAAAAGGCTTCTGAAAATGATAAGAAATTAATAAAAAATAGAGTAAGTGAGTTATTAAAAAATCCTAAAGGGCTATGTATGTTTTATATGGATAAACTTGCTTCTACATGGTTAAATCCAACATTCCAAACAATTTGGTGTTCATATCCAGGAGCTCAGATGATTCTTCATGAAGATTATGCTAAAGAGATTGAAAGCAAGGAACTTGTAAAAGATATGCTAAGTGGCAAAGCCTATAAAGTAGAAGAGAATATTTTGAATATTTTTCAAATAATAGTATTTGTTTTTGCAGGTATAGGAATGTTAAAAATCTTTAAACAAGGTAAAATAGAACATATATTATTACCTATGATATTTTTAGGTGGTTTTGTATTCCATACTTTTTGGGAAACTAAAGCTATATATGTTTTACAATATTATTATTTATTATTGCCATATGCAGCTTTTGGAATAGCTAAGCTATTTGAAAAATTGAATTTAATAATAAAAAAGGAAGGAATGAATTAAAAAAATGAAAAAGGTTTCTGTAGTTATTCCTATGTATTATGAGGAAGAAGTAGCAAATGAATGTTATACAAGAATGAAAAAAGTCCTAGGAGATCTAAAAAATTATGAACATGAATTGATATTTGTAAATGATGGAAGTAAGGATAAAACTTTACCAATATTGGAAGAAATAGCAAAAAAAGATAATAATGTAAAAGTTATTTCATTTTCTAGAAATTTTGGACATCAAGCAGCAGTAACAGCAGGATTAAAAAAAGTAGTAGGTGATGCAATAGTAATTATTGATGCAGATTTGCAAGATCCTCCAGAATTAATTCCAGAAATGTTAAAATTATGGGAAGATGGAAATGAAGTTATTTATGGTAAAAGAAAAACAAGAGAAGGCGAATCACATTTTAAATTATTTACTGCTAAAATGTTTTATAAAACTTTAAATGCTTTATCAGATGTAGAAATACCAAAAGATACAGGGGATTTTAGACTTGTTGACAGGAAAGTTGTAGATACAATTAACTCTTTGCCTGAACACAATAAATTTTTAAGAGGATTGTTTAGTTGGGTAGGATATAAGCAAATACCTTATGAATATGAGAGAAAAGAAAGGTTTGCAGGAACTACTAAATATCCATTAAAAAAGATGTTAAAATTGGCATCAGATGGTATAATTGGCTTTTCAACAAAACCATTAAAATTAGTAGGTGCACTTGGAATTTTATCAATAGTAGTTTCATTTATGATTTTAATATATGCACTAATTTCATTTGCATTTAAATTAAATAACTTATCATCAGGATGGACTTCTTTGATGGTTGCAATTACATTTTTTGCAGGGGTACAATTACTATCAATTTGGATAATGTCAGAATATGTTGGTAGAATATATGATGAAACTAAAAAACGTCCACAATATATAATAGATAAAGAAATTAATACTGACAAATAATTATTAGAATGAATTGGAAAAAATTACTTTTGATACTACAAATAATTTTTGATATAATTAATATATAAAGGCGGACATTTAAAATTTATATAATACTTTAAAATGTCCGTATTTTGTGTGCATACAAAAATCTTTAGGAAGGAATGAAGATACAAACATGAGAAAAAATCTATTAAAAATTACAATGCTTGTTATAGTAATATTTTTAGCTATTGCAAATGTTACAAATATTAAAGCAGCAAATGGAACAAATACTCTAATTTGGGTGGATACACCTACAGAAAATCAAAGTATGGAAAAAGGAAAATTTGAAATACAAGGTTGGATAATGACAGAATATGCAGGTGCAGAAACACAAATATTTCTAGACAATACTAGAATCTATACAACAATCACACGTCAAGTCAGACCTGATGTATTGAATTCTATAAGAGGATATGGAAGCATAAGCACAAATGAAAAACCTGGATTTAAAGCAATTATAGATTTGACAAATATTTCAAATGGTAGTCATACACTAAAAATAAGATCTGTAAAAAAGGATCATGCAAGTGTATTGGCTGAAAAAAATATTATAATAAGAGTTGGAATATATGATACTATAATTTGGATAGATAATCCAAATACATCGCGTAAAGAATACAAAAATTTAAATGCAACAGGTTGGGTATTATCAAGTAGTAAAGATGCTAAAATAGAAGCATATATAGATAATAATAAAATTTCTGAGCAAATACAACGTATTCAAAGACCAGATGTATTAAATGCAATAACTGGATATGGAGGAAAAAATACAAACACAACACCAGGATTTAATGCAAACATAAATATTTCTAACTTAAAACCAGGAACTCATAAATTTAGTATAAAAGCATATTCTCAATCTGGGGAATTACTTCAAACTAAAGAAGTTAATTTTAATATTAAAAGTCCAGAAACATTATTACAATCTGATTATCCTGTAATAAATCAATCAGTAAAAACTTCATTACATGTACAAGGCTGGACTTTATCAGAAGATTCAAAAAATAAAGTAGAAGTTGTACTTAATGGAACAACATATCAGACTCAAAGACAAGTAAGACCAGATGTATTAAATGCAATAAAAGGATATGGTGGTTCAAGTACTAATTCTAAACCAGGATATATAGTGGATATAGATACTACAGGAATAAAAGATGGTACATATAATGTTACAACTAGAGTAGTTTCTGAATTAGGACAAGTTTTAAGTCAAGAAACAAGGAAAATAAATATACATAAATATGATAGTATATTACAATTTGATACACCTGTAAATAATCAAAAAGTAAAGTCAAATATAGAAGTACAGGGGTGGACATTAACAGAAGATAAAAATGCAAAAGTGGAAATTATAGTAGGTGACAAAACATATTCTCCTGAAAGACAAGTACGAGCTGATGTATTAAAAGCAATAACTGGATATGGTGGAGCAGCTAAAAATGCTACACCTGGATATAAAACTAGTATTAGTACAGAAAATTTAAAAGACGGAAATAACACAATTACAGTAAGAGTAATTTCAAGTAAAACAGGAGAAATATTGAAACAACAAAGTAGAAACATAGTAGTACATAAATATGATGGCTTAGTAAATATAGATGAACCAATGGTAACAATGGTTAATACAAGTACTATTAAAGTACAAGGCTGGGAATTATCTGAAAACAAAAATTCTACAGTGAAAATTTATATAGATAATAAACAAATGTCTACAAAAATAACAAGACAAGAAAGACAAGATGTATTAAATGCAATAAAAGGATATGGTGGAGCAGCTAAAAATGCTACACCAGGATTTCTAGCAACAGTAAATGTAGCAAATTTGAGTGAGGGAAAACATATTATAAAGGTTACAAGCTTTTCAAATTTGGGAGATATAATAGCTTCAGCAGAAAAGACAATTCAAATCTATCATAATAAATATTTTGGAATTGATGTATCAAGATGGCAAGGAACAATCAATTTTGATAAATTAACTGCAAGCAAAAAAATAGATTTTATGATAGCAAAATCTGGAGAATATTGGGAAAGTAAAAAAGCATTTCAGCTGGATAGTCAATTTGAAAGAAACTATAGTGAAGCTAAAAAGAGAAATATTCCTTTTGGAACATATTTATATTCATATGCTACAAATGTAGAAAGAGCGAAAACTGAAGCTAATGAGTTAGTGAGCTATTTAAAGAAAACAGGTAAAACTTTTGAATTACCAATTTTCTTTGATATAGAAGATAATACTCAAACTTCATTGAGTAAACAAGACAAGACTAATATTTGCAAAGCGTTTGGAGAAATAATTCAAAATGCTGGATATAAAGTAGGTATATATTCTTCAAAATATTGGCTTATGAATCAAATTGATTTAGCACAAATTCCTAGTAGTTATGATATTTGGGTAGCAAGTTATGGTGCTAATAATGGTACAGTTCCTGCTTCTAAATATGAGTTTGCTGGTAACCATGATATATGGCAATATACTTCAACTGGTAAAATTGATGGTATAAGTGGCAATGTTGATTTTAATATCTCATATAAAAAATATTAAAAATATTTTAAACTAAATATTAAAATATTTTAAACTAAATATTAAAAATATTTTAAGCTAAATATTAAAATACTTTAAACTAAAGTGCATATAATATCTCTGGTTTTATAATTTTCTCGGTTCAATACACAAACTAAGAATTTCTAAAATAAAATAATGTAATCCTTCATCTTAGTCCTCGCTTTGCTCGACGTGAAGCTATTCCATTATTTTATTTAAGAAATTCTAAGATTGTTCCAATCACATTCGAAAATTATTTTACCAGATATATTATATGCACTTTAGTTATAATAGTGATTTTTTTAAAAAGTACAAGAAAAAACCTTGTACTTTTTTTAAAATAATGATATGATAGGCAAGGAGAAAATAAGAGAAATAAATTGTTATAAGAGAGGAAAGTGAAAATAATGAAAATATTAATAACAGGTGCAAATGGAATGCTTGCAAAATCAGTAAGAGCCAGATTAAAAGAAGGAAATGTATTAATATGCACAGATGTAGCAGATCTAGATATAACAAATGAAGAAGCGGTAATGAATTTTGTAAAAGAAAATAAGCCAGAATATATAGTAAATTGTGCAGCATTTACAGCAGTAGATAAAGCAGAAGAAGTATATGATTTAGCAGAAAAGATAAATGCAAATGGACCAGCAAATTTGGCAAAAGCAGCAAAGGCTGTTGATGCAACACTAGTTCATATTAGTACAGATTATGTATTTAATGGAGATTTAGATGTAGCAAAATCATATGTAGAAACAGATGAAGTAGGACCAGTCACAGTATATGGAAAAACAAAGTTGCATGGAGAAGAACAAGTAAAGGCAAATACAGACAAATATTATATATTTAGAACAGCATGGTTATATGGAGATGGAAATAACTTTGTAAGAACTATGTTAAAATTAGGAAATGAAAAAGATGAAATATCAGTAGTAGCAGATCAACATGGAAGTCCAACATATGCAGAGGATTTAGCCAATATTATAGCAGAAGCAATAGAGAAAAAAATACCATATGGATTATATCATTCAACAAATCAAGGATTTACAACATGGTATGATTTTACTAAAAAAATATTTGAATTAGCTGATATAAAATGCAATGTAAAACCAGTAACATCAGAAGAATTTATAAGACCAGCTAAAAGACCAAAGAATTCTAAATTAAATAAGCAGAAACTATTAGAACAAGGGGTTACAGTACCTACTTGGGAAGATGGATTAAAGCGTTATTTAGAAATAGAATTACACTAAATTTAGTTAATAACTGTTATTAAGCGCATTGTAATCCTTGTAAAGAAGTTTAATAATAGCTATTATATATAAAAGGTAGAGATGGAGAAGCCTACAACTCCATATGCCTGCCTTTTTGCTAATATAAAAAAGTTAAATACGACTATGTAAAAATAAAAACGAGAAAGGAATGAACTTTTTAATGAAAAACAGAAAAGGAATAATATTAGCAGGGGGAAGTGGAACAAGACTATATCCACTAACACATGCAATATCAAAACAAATAATGCCAGTATATGACAAACCAATGATATATTATCCATTATCAGTATTAATGGAAGCAGGAATTAGAGAAGTACTAATAATAACAACACCAAGAGATAATGAAACATTTAAAACTTTATTAGGTGATGGTTCACAATGGGGAATGAAATTTGAATATAAAATTCAAGAAAAACCAAATGGGTTAGCAGAAGCTTTTATAATAGGAGAAGCTTTTATAGGACAAGATAATGTAGCAATGATATTAGGAGACAACATGTTCTATGGTTCTCACTTATCAGAAATGTTAAAAAGAGCAAATGAAAGAGAAAATGAATCAACAATATTTGGATATAAAGTAAAAGATCCAAGAGCATATGGAGTTGTAGAAATAGATGAAAATGGAAAAGCAATTTCAATAGAGGAAAAACCAGAAAATCCAAAATCAGAATATGCAGTGCCAGGATTATACTTTTATACAAATGATGTAATAGAAATAGCTAAAAATGTAAAACCATCAGCAAGAGGAGAATTAGAAATAACAACAGTAAATGAAGAATACATGAAAATGAATAAATTATATGTTGAAACATTTGGAAGAGGAATGACTTGGTTTGATACAGGAACACATGATGCATTACTAGAAACAGCAAGCTTTGTACAAACAATAGAAAAAAGACAAGGACTACAAGTGTGTTGCCCAGAAGAAATAGCTTATCAAAATAAATGGATAACAGCAGAACAATTATCAGAATTAGCTGATAAATATATGAAAACAGATTATGGAAAATATTTAAAGGCATTAATAAAATAGAAAAATCTAGTAATTTATGTGTATATAAAAATCATATTTATATTTTATTAAAAAATGAAGTTGCATTTGAAAAAGTTTATAAAATTTTTTTAATATAAAGAAGTGAGAGAAAGGAAAGCGAATCAAATGGGAAAATTCAAAAAAATTGAAACAAGTATTGAAGGAGTATATGTAATAGAACCAACTGTTTTTGGAGATAACAGAGGATATTTTATGGAAACATATAGTGAAGAAGAATTTGCAGAAATAGGATTGCATTATCACTTTGTACAAGATAATCAGTCAAAATCAAGAAAAGGAGTTTTAAGAGGACTACATTTTCAAAAGGAAAATACACAAAGTAAATTAGTAAGATGTATTAAAGGAGAAGTATTTGATGTAGCAGTTGACTTACGCCCAGAAAGTAAAACATATGGAAAATGGGAAGGTGTTGTCTTAACAGAAGAAAATAAAAAGATGTTTATGATACCAAAAGGATTTGCACATGGATTTTTAGTGTTATCAGATGAAGCAGAATTTACATATAAATGTGATGATGTATATAATCCAACAGCTGAAGGTGGATTAGCTTGGAATGACAAAGATGTAGCTATTGATTGGCCTTTAGGAGATATGGCAGTAGAAGATTTGTTGACTTCAGAAAAAGATGGAAAATGGCCATCACTTGAAGAATTAAAAAAGACAGAGTTATTTAAAAATTTAAGAGTTGAAAAATAATTAAAATTTTAGCTGTTAAAACTTGAGCTATATACAAAAAATATTTTAAATAAAAATTCCATTGTTAAAATTTAAATTTTTTCAACTTTGATAACCAAGAAAGGAAAGAGATAAGAAATGAGTAGAAATATATTAGTAACAGGAGCAGCAGGATTTATAGGAGCAAACTTTGCAGAATATTTTGTAAATAAACATCCAGATTATAATGTAATAGTATTAGATAAATTAACATATGCTGGAAATATGGACAATTTAAAAAAAGTAATGGATAAAATTACTTTTGTACAAGGAGATATATGTGACTTTGACTTCGTATTAGATTTATTCAAAAAATATGATATCAATGGAGTAATACACTTTGCAGCAGAATCACATGTAGATAATAGTATAAAAAATCCATTTATATTTACACATACAAATGTAATAGGAACACATACATTATTAGAAGCTGCAAAAAGAACATGGGGAGAAGGAAGCGAAAACAAGTTTGTACATATATCTACAGATGAAGTATATGGTTCTTTAAAAGAAGATGGATACTTTACAGAAACATCTCCTATTAAACCAAGTAGTCCATATTCTGCATCAAAAGCAAGTTCAGACTTAATAGCATTTGCATATAAAGAAACTTTTAAAATGAATGTAAATGTAACAAATTGTTCAAATAATTATGGACCATATCAACACAATGAAAAATTAATTCCACACATGATTAAACTAGCATTAAATAATGAAAAATTGCCAGTTTATGGAACAGGAAAAAATATAAGAGATTGGTTATATGTAGAAGATCATTGTGAAGCAATAGATTTAGTTTTCCATAATGGAATTTCTGGAGAAAGATATAATATTGGAGGACATAACGAAAAAAGAAATATAGAAATAGTTAAATTAATATTGAAACATTTAGGAAAATCAGAAGATTTAATCGAATATGTAGAAGATAGAAAAGGACATGATTATCGTTATGCAATAGACCCAACTAAAATAAAAACACAATTAGGATGGGAACCAAAAACAAAATTTGAAGATGGAATAATAAAAACGATTGATTGGTATTTAGCAAATCCAGACTGGTTAAAATAAAGAAATTCTATAAACTTTAAAGAAGCAGACATTAATAATTATGTTACATTAATGTCCGCTTCTTTAGTATATAAAGAGAAAAATAAAATTTTATATGCAAAACATTAAATTATAAAAGACTATTATTATATGTTATTAATATTTGCTTTTAATATATAGCAAGAAAGGAAATAAATTTATATGAAAATAGGAATTGATATAGGTGGTAGTCATATAGCTATTGCAAAAGTAGAGGAAGATAAAATTATAAATAAAAAAGAATACAATTATGATGAAAAATTCAAAACAGAAATAAGAAGAAATATATTAGAATACATAAAAAAAGAAGTATCAGAAATAATAGAAAAAGAGAAAATCGAAAAAATAGGAATTTCAATAGCAGGAAGATTGAGAGAAAACGTATTATATATTTCTCCAAATTTAAAACAATTGGAAGGAATAAATTTTGTAGAAATATTAGAACCGTATTTTAAAATTCCAGTAACAGTAAATAAAGATAGCTTTTGTGCCGGAAAAGCAGAAAAAGTATATGGATGTTTAAAAAATTATGACACTGCTGTGTTTTTGATAATAGGAACTGGAATAGGAGCAATAAGCTATAGAAATAATAGATTACAACGTGATGGATATGGTCATATGATTATAGAAAAAAATGGAAGGCAATGCAAATGCGGAAAAGAAGGATGTTTTGAAACATATGGATCAATAACAGCCCTAAAAAGAAGTTTACAAGCATATTTAAAAAGAGAAAACATGACAGGTAAAGAGGTACATGATTATTTAGAAATACATCAAAATGAAGAATCAATAAAAGAAATAATAGATAGTTATGTTCAAAATTTTTGTACAGGTTTATCAAGTATAATAGATATAGTATTACCTGAAGCAATAGGATTTGGCGGAAGTTTTTCATATTATCAAGACTTATTTTTAGATAAAATAGAAGAAAAATTTAAGACACAAAAATTATTAGCTGATGATAAAAGTGTACCAGTATTTACATTTGGAAACCTTAAAAATGATGCAGGTATTATAGGAGCAACATTATTTTAATGTTTTTGAGCCCAAATCAAAAAAACTCTAGTGCTTTTGGGGTCGGACTCAAAAAACATCTAGAGCTCCAAATATGAAATTTTTTGTAACTGGAAAAAAATAATATAATAAAAATCGACAAAAACATTTCAAAATTTACAAAAAAACATAATATATATAAAGGCTGAAAGGAGGAGTAAATTTTGAAAGTAAAAGGTAAAAAAATAGGATATGTACTTACAGGATCGTTTTGCACATTTAGTAAAACGATACCAATTATAAAAGAACTAGTAAAAAATGAAGCAGATGTAATACCAATAATGTCATATAATAGCTATAAATTAGATACCAAATTTGGCAAAGCACAAGATTTTATTAAAGAAATAGAAGAAATAACAGGAAAAAAGATAATACACACAATACAAGATGCTGAACCAATAGGACCAAAGAAAATGACTGATATAATGGTAATAGCACCATGCTCAGGAAACACAATATCAAAACTTGCATGTGATATAATAGATACACCAGCAACAATGGCTGCAAAATCACATTTAAGAAATAATAGACCATTAGTAATAGCAGTATCAACTAATAATGGATTAGGAACAAATGCAGAAAACATAGGAAGATTATTATATAGGCGAAATTATTATTTTGTACCATTTAAGCAAGACAATCCAATAACAAAGCCAAGGTCAATTGTTGCAGATTTTAGCATGATAATAAAAACAATAGAATTTGCACTAGATGAAGAACAAATAAGCCCTATAATATAATGATTCGTGGACGGTGCTTTTGGGGCCGGACTCAAAAATCATTAGTGCTTTTGGGGTCGGACTCAAAAAGACAGCAGCATTTTTATATTATAGGAAAATTTTTCGAATATCATATAATATAAAAATAACAATATATAGAAATTTTCAAAAAAATAAAAATATCAATAAAAAGTAAAAGAGGAAGGAAGAAAATGGAGAAAAAAACATTAAAAATAATGGGAATATCAATATGGAGAATTTTAGCATATTTCATAATATATAGTTTTTTTGGATATATAATAGAAACGATATTTGGAATAGTAACAAAAGGAGTGTGGGAAAGTAGACAAAGCTTTTTATATGGACCATTTTGTGCAATATATGGGCTAGGTGCTTGTATAATGATTATATTCTTATATAAATATGGTAAAAAATATAATGCACTATTTTTAGGAGGATTTATAATAGGATCAATAATTGAGTATTTAGTAAGTTGGATAGGAGAAATGATACTAGGAGTAAAATGGTGGGATTATTCAGATATGCCGCTAAATATAAATGGTAGAGTATGTGTATATTTTTCACTGTTTTGGGGATTTCTATCAATATATTTAATGGCATCATTAAATCCAAAGATAGATAGATTAATAAATTGGATAAAAAGCAAATTTACTATAAGAATATTAAAAATATCAACAATAGTAGTAATAATATTTTTATTAATAGATTGTATATTAACAGCATTTGCGTTAGACTTCTTTTTAGTAAGAATGATATATACAAATGATATTCAGGTTCCTAATAGGGAAAGGATAGATTTGCAATATGTATCAATATATGAAGAAAATGAAAATTTATCAAAATTTATTTATAAATTTTGGGGTAATAGAAAAATGATCAAGACTTTTCCAAATATAAAAGTACAAGATGTAGATGGAAATATTTTATATATGGATAGTTATTTAGGTATTCAACCATATTATATGAAAATTTTTTCTAAAGAAGAATGATGCATTGGGGATGGAGAATTTAAGTATTTTTTCTCTGTCCCCAAAAATACCTTTATAAATCAGATAGTGGGTTAGCCTCAACTGCATTTCTAACTTGTTCATTATCAACATGAGTATAGATTTCTGTAGTAGAAATACTTTCGTGTCCAAGCAAAACTTGTAAAGCTCTAATATCAACTTGGCCATATTGATACATCAAAGTAGCAGCAGTATGACGTAACTTATGGGCAGAAAATTTAGAAGCATCTAGTCCTGCTGCAGAAAGTTTAGTATAAACAATATGCTGAACAGTTCTTCTACTAATACGTTCTTTTCTTTCACTAAGGAAAAGAGCTTTATCAGAATGTAATTTATCCGGTTTTACGCCAATTTTAGTTCTAACAGCTATATATTCGCCAATAGCTTTAACACAAGCTTTATTTAAGTAAATTGTACGTTCCTTGTTACCTTTACCAATAACAGTCATTTTATTTTCACTGAAATCGATATCTTGAATATTAATTCCTACAAGTTCTGAAAGACGTAAACCACAATTTAAAAAAATGGTTAAAATTGCATAGTCTCTTTCATGGTTTCTATTGTCTTCATTATCTGCCGCTTCTAATAGTTTTTTACTATCTTCTAAATTCAAATATTTAGGTAATCTTTTATTAAGTTTAGGTGTTTCTAAATCTTGTGCTGGATTTTTATCAATAAGTTTAGCTTTTTGACTTAAATATTTGAAAAATATTCTAATAGTAGAAACTTTACGAGCGCGTGTAGCTGGCTTACTATTATGTTTTCTTGCTAGATATCCTATAAAAGCGTGTATATCGTTTAATTCGATTTTTTTAATAGTGTCTAAAGAAACATCTTTTATAGATATTTTTGAAAAATCTGTTTCTTTGGTTAAGCCAAAATGTATTTTTATAAATTTTAAAAACATTGCTAAATCATAATTGTACTCTTTTATACTATTTGGTGATTTATTTAGCATAGTTGTACTATAATCTAAAAAAGAATTTAAATAATCTGGGTTTTCTTCAGTTTTTAACAAATTTATCATTCCTTTCGTTTGTTTATGTTTTATGCAAAGACTTCCTATCATTTTTTATAACAAAGATTATTGCATAAAATTAAAATTTTTTCATATAATATATTTAACTTAGCCCTCTACTACATTAGTAGTAAGATGGGAACCTAAATGATTTTGGAGAGTTCATTAGCAACTCTTCTTTTTAGTTATATATTTTTATTAATTTCATCTTTTTCTATAATAAATATTAATTTTTTGTGGCAATTATAAACATATTATACAGAACATTAGTTCAAAAAGCAATAATAAAAATAAATTATTGAAAAAAATTTTGAGAGTGTTAAATAAAAAATAGTAGAAATAAAAGATTATTTATTCCTACTATTTTTTATGATGCATTTAATTTTTTTATAATTGGGTTCAAAAGTTCTTCTACATTTAGATTTAATGCGATTGAAAACCCACATATTTCATAATCTCTAACAGTTCTTTGATTGTTTTCGATACGATGGAGACTAGTTACAGGAATGTTTATTCCAAGCAAAAGAAGCTTTGAGGATAAGGTTTCTAAAGATAAACCTTGTTCTAATCTTTTTTGTTTTAATATAGAGCCAACTAAATTTAAATTATCTTGATATTTACCACAATTTTTCATATATAAATTCATCCCTTCAAAAATAAATATGTAATGCTACATGTATAAGTTATTATATAGAAAAATATATATTTTATATTGACACTGGTGTGAAAAGTAATATATAATACATAAAAATACAGAAAAAGTAAAAAATAAAACAAAAGATGTAAAAGGAGAGTTATATTATGGAAAATCAAAAATTAAGATTGAAAGCAAAAGAATTTAAAGGAATTACTCTAATAGCATTAGTGATTACAATCATTGTACTTCTAATACTTGCAGGAGTAACGATTGCAGCACTAAGTGGAGACAATGGAATACTAACAAGAGCAAAAGAGGCAAAGGAAAAAACTGAGCAAGCTCAGAAAGAAGAAGAAAATACTTTGACAAATATGGAAAATATGTTAAATAATGCAACAAATTTTAGTAATATAAATATGAAAGATACAAATCCGTCAAGAGCGATGCCAGAGAATGTGACAATATTAGAAAATGATGCAAATAAAGGAATCGTAATAAGAGATAAAAATGGTAATGAATGGGTATGGGTGGAAGTACCAAAAACAACAGTGTTCACAGATTTAACAATAGATACAACAAAAGGATTAACAGAACAAAATTATACAGATATAAAAAATAAATTAATAACATATGTATCAACATATAGATATTCTTGGACAGATGAATGGTACGAAGGATGTGGGTTAACATCAGATGAATATATTGAAACATATCAAAAAATGTTAAAAAGTGTATACATTTATGGTGGATTTTGGATAGGGAGATATGAAGCAGGAATAGAAGATAGTATAGATGATATGTCAAAGGCAAGAACATCACATACTGATATAATAATTGGAACGTCAGCAAAAGCAATAAGTCAAAAAGATGCCATACCATACAACTATGTGTATTGTGGTGAAGCTCAAGCTTTAGCAAAAGAAATGACACCAGATAGTAATTATACAAGTAGTTTAATGTTTGGAATTCAATGGGATTTAGCTTGCAAATTTTTAGAAGTAAAAGGTGGATTAACAACAGTAGATATAAATTCAAATAGTACAAAATGGGGAAACTACAGCAATGCAAAGATAGAAAATATAACATCAGGAAAATATGCAGGATATAATAGCTCATTGGGAGCATGGACTAAAATTTTAGGTTCATATACAAAGCGAGATTTAGGAAATGATTATAGAGCATTATTAAGTACAGGAATATCAGATTATACAAAAAAGATGAACATATATGATTTTGCAGGAAATGAATGGGAATGGACCTTGGAAAAGACTTCCAATAACAATCCTTGTGCAGACAGGGGAGGTGGTTACGGTGATATAGGCTCTGACAGTCCAGGCTCTAGCCGCAGTGGCAATAGCACGACTCACAGTTACGATAATATTGGTTTTAGAGGAGCACTTTATAAGTAATGCTTAAAGCTAAAGTCATGATAAAATAGAGAGTCTAAACTTAACTGTGTATATTCTAAAAGATTGGATGGTGTATAGATGGTGTATACTATGGTGTGCTAATTAATTAGCACACCATAGTATACACCATATTTATTTTCCAAAACCATTGACTATAATACAATAAAAATAGTATAGTAATAATAGAAGGAACAAACAAAAGAAAAAAAGTTTGAGCCTAAAAAAATAAGAAAGGGGAAACAAAATGAAAAAAATCAAAAAAATACTAATACTACTAGTAATATTAACAATATGGGGAGGAATCAAAACAGGACATAAAGTACAAGCAAAAGAATCAAACAAAAAAGAAGAAAATTTTGCAAACATAGTGTTATTTGCACACTTTGCAGGAGAAAACTCGGAGCAAGACGCAAAATATTTTGAAGAAAACAGAGATGAAATAATAAAATTATATGATGGAACACATGGAAGATCAGCAACAAATTATTTAAACACAATATCATATGGAAAATTCCACTTAAAAAACATATTTCCACAAGATGATGGAAAAAAGATAACATCATATGAATTAAAAACAGATAAAAGCTCAGCATATCAAAGAAATGTAGACTCACTAATAATAGATGAGTTAATAGCAAATATACCAGGAATATCAGATAAAATTGTAGACTATAATGGAGATGGATATATAGATAATTTAACAGTAGTAATAAAAGGAGGAAATGAGCAAGAAGTTGTTGATCATTCAACATTTGTACTACACAAGTCAGATTATGATGCAGAAGCATATTGGTCAGGTAAAAAAATAGGGGCATATAATATTTTAAATACATATGCATTAATAGACTCAATAGTGTCAAGTCAATCAGGAGTAATAGCGCACGAATTTTTACACACGATAGGATATCCAGACTTATATCGCAGTAGTGGAAATGACAAGCCAGTATATAGTTGGGATATAATGGGAGCAGCAAGCAGATATGTGCCATATCCATTAGCATATTTAAGAATGCATTTCACAAATTGGCTAGATATAGACACAATAACCAAAAGTCAAACAGTAACATTAGATAGACAAGATAACAAAGATGGAAATCAAGCATATATAATAAAATCGCCATTAAATGATGATGAAATATTTGTAATAGAATTCAGAAAAAAGGCACCAATAGACTATACAGATGAAGACTCATTAGACAGAGGAATAGGTGGTTCAGGAATAATAGTTTATAGAATAAACACAACAGTAGAAAATTTAAGCAACAATTTTAATCAAACAGGAGTATACATATTTAGACCAAATGAACCAGGAAAAGAATTTTCACAAAACACGGAAGAAGCAAGAATATTAAGTGCATACTTATCACAAGAAAGTGGAAGAACATCAATAGGGACAGCGGATTTAACAAAAACATTAGAGGATGGAGCACTAACATTTTCAGATGGTACAAATTCTGGAATAGTAATAAATAATGTATCAAGCAGTTCTGGAGACTCAATGACATGTACAGTAACAATACCAGAAATTGCAGAAACAGATTTATGGAAAAACACAAATTTCAAAGACTTAACAGAAGAAGGCTATAGCAAAGATATCGGAATAGCAAATTACAAAAATGCAATATATACAGTAACATATTCAAACAATAAAATATATACACAAATATGTGAAAAAGAAAACTGGAAACAAGAAATATCTACAATAAACGTGAATGAAACATATCCAATAACACAAATGGATTTGATAGTAGCAAATGATAAATTATATCTATGTTATTCTGGATATGGCTATTTACAAATAAAAGAGTTAAACAATGCAACTAAAATGTGGGAAGATGTTACAAAAATAAACAACATAATAGGAGAGTTTGGATTAACGAGTTATTTAGATAAAATATATATTACATGTGTAGGGGAAGATAGTTCTACTGCTAGACTACTAGAAATAAATAATAAGAAGGTAACAGAATTAGGAACATATTTTTCTGGAAAATTCTGTGGACAAGCAAATGTTGTTGAATTAAATGGAAACATATATACGACTGTAAGATGGACAAATGGAGACAAAATAAAATTATACAAATACAAGAATGGAACATTTACAGAAATAGAAAATACAATGTCCTCAGGAACATATGATATAAAATCTTACAAAAATAAAATATATATTGCGTTAGGAAAAAGCAGTACACAAAATGCTACAATGTACATATATGATGAAAACATATTAAAGAAAGTAGACTCAAATATAAATTTTAGTTTTCCACAAATAGTAAAAACCCAAAATGGAATATATATATTTATGAGTACAGCAGACGACAGCGGTAAAGCAAAATTATACAAGTTTGATATGGAAAATAATATATTTGATGAGAAATCAATAATAGATATAGATACTGCAATATCAAAAGCTAAATCGATTGCATTAGATAATTACGTATATACAATCATGTGTAAAAAATCTGATGAAAAAATTATAGTAAAGAAAAAGCAATATAAAACAGAAGAACAACCAAGTCCAGATCCAGAGCCTGAAAAACCAAAGCCAGAAAACAAATTTCCTTTTGTGGATGTTTCAAAGACAGATTGGAGCTATGGAGCCATAAAATATATGTATGACAATAAATATGTATCAGGAACAAGCTCAACAACATTTTCTCCAAGAGAAAAATTAACAAGAGGAATGCTAGTAACAATTCTTCATAATATAGAAGGTAGTCCAAAAACAACAGAAACAAGCAAATTTCCAGATGTACAAAATCCAAATGACTATTATTATTCGGCAGTAAAGTGGGCATCAAAAAACAAAATAGTAAGTGGATATAGTAACGGAAATTTTGGTCCAAATGATTTAATAACTAGGGAACAACTAGCAGTAATGCTAAATCAATATAGTATGTATAAAGGAACATATAAAAAAGTAATTGCTGATTTTTCAAAGTTTAAAGATAGTAATAAGATTTCAAATTTTGCAAAATGGGGAATGAACTGGGCTGTTGGAACAGGTGTTATAACAGGTTCACAAGGAAAACTTATACCACAAGGAACAGCATCAAGAGAAGAAGCAGCAGCAATGATTTTTAAGTATTTTTTATCACTACAATCTGAAAATTAGATAAATTTATATAAAAAAGCAGAAATTAAAATGTTAAATAAGTGTAATAATTTTAATGTCTGTTTTTTATAATTAAAGAAAAAGAGGAGTTAAAAATGAAAATATTACATTTAGCAGATTTACATATAGGAAAAATAATATATGAGCAATCATTATTAGAAGATCAAGAATATATGTTAAAACAAGTAGAGAAAATAATAGAAAAAGAAAAAATAGAAGCGGTACTAATTTCAGGAGATATATATGATAGAAGTATCCCACCAGCAGATGCAGTAGAAGTATTAGACAAATTTTTAAACAATCTAATAAAAATATTAAAAGTAAAAGTATTTATAATATCAGGAAATCATGATTCAAAAGAAAGATTAAATTTCGGAAGTAAAATATTTGAAAATGATGGATTATACATACAAACAACATACAATGGAAGAATAAGAAAAGTAGAATTAGATGAAAAAATAAACATATATATGTTGCCATTTATAAAACCAATAGAAGTAAAGCAATACTTTGAAAATGAAAAAATAGAAACATATAATGATGCAATAAAACACATAATTGAAAATGAAAAATTAGATAAAACAAAAATAAATATATTAATGGCACATCAATTTGTAACAAGTGGAACAACTAATCCAGAAACATGTGAATCAGAAACAATAAATGTTGGAGGACTAGATAATGTAGATGCGTCTAACTTTTCAGAATTTGATTATGTAGCATTAGGACATATCCATGGACCTCAAAAAATAGGAAAAGAAAAAATACGTTATTCTGGAACAATGTTAAAATACTCATTTTCAGAAGTAAATCATCATAAATCAGTTGTTATAATAGAAATAAAAAATGGAAAAGTAGATTTTAAATTAGAGTCATTAACACCATTAAGAGATATGAGAAAGATTCAAGGTCCGATAGAAGAACTGGTAAAAAAAGAAAATTACGAAGGAACCAATCAACAAGATTATATAAAAGCTGTAATAACAAATGAAGAAGCAATATATGATGCAATAGGTCAAATAAGAAAAATATATCCTAACACTTTGAGTTTAGATATTTTAAATTCGAAATCATATAATAATGATATGGACATTGAGAATTTTGGAAAAATCAAAGAAAAAAGTGAATTTGAATTATTTAATGATTTTTATGAATTTCAAAATTCTGTAAGACTAGATGAAGAACAAAGTGAGATAATAAAAAAAGTAATTGAAAAAACAAAGAACTAAAAATAGTATCATAAACAAAAAATATAAGTACATTCACGTATATTTAGAAAGGAAACATATATATGAAACCATTAAATTTAAAAATGTCAGCATTTGGACCATATAAAAATGAAGTAGAAATAGATTTTAAAAAATTAGGAACAAACAATATATTTTTGATAACAGGAGATACAGGTGCAGGAAAAACAACAATATTTGATGCTATATCATATGCACTATTTAATGAAGTAAGTGGATCAAATAGACCTATAACATCATTAAGAAGCAAATTTGCAACAACAGAAGACACATATGTAGAATTAGAATTTGAACATAAAGGAAAAGAATATAAAATAAGAAGAGTACCAGAATATGAAAGAGTAAAAAAGACAGGGGAGGGAACAACAAAAAATATAGCAGATGCCTATTTAGAATATGAGGACAAAATAATAACAGGTGTAAAAAACGTAAATGATAAAATTATAGAGTTAATAGGAATAAATGCAAAACAATTTAAACAAATATCTATGTTGGCCCAAGGAGAATTTATTAAAATATTATTTGCAGAAAGCAAAGACAGAACAGAAATATTTAGAAAAATTTTTGAAACAAGTATATATGAGCAAATATCAACTAACTTAAGTATTTTATCAGCAGAAACCAGAAAAGATGTAGACAGATTAAAAACAATATTTCAAACAAATACTAGTAACATAAGATGGATAGAAAAGCCTGTAGCAATTGATTTAATCGATTTAAAGAAAATAACTAAATTAGATATTGATGAAATACTAAATTTAATAGAAAAAGAAATTCAAACTAATAAAGAAAAAGTAAAAGAAGAAGAAAAAGAAAATGAGAAACTAAAAAAAGAAATTGAAAAATTAAGAGAGAAAATAAAGAAAATAGAAGAGCAAAATGAAAAAGTAAAAAAATATAAACAGTATTTAGAAGAAAACAAAGAATTAAAAGAAAAGGCAAAAGAAATTAAAGAAAAAGAAGCAAATATTGAAATAAGTCAAAGTATTTTACAAAAAGTAATGCCTAGACAACAAATAGTAAATGAAAAACAAAAAGAATTAAAAAACAATATGAATAAAAGACAAGTTTTAGAAAAAGAAATTAAAGATGGAGAAATAATAGAACAAGAAAACAAAAATAAAATAATAAAATTAAATGAATTAAAAGAAATATTAGAAGGGTATAAAAATATAAAAGAAAAAAGTAAAAATATAGAAGATATGTTTTTACTAATAACACAAATAGAAAAAGACCAAAAAAATAAAGAAAAATATGTTAAGCAATATGAAGAGTTAAATAATCAATACATAGAAATGGATAAACAATACAAAGAAGAGGAAGATAAATTTTTTAGGGAACAAGCTGGAATCATAGCACAAAGGCTAGAAGAAGGTAAACCATGTCCAGTGTGTGGAAGTATAGAGCATCCAAATAAAGCAATAAAAAATGATGATGTACTATCAGAAGAAGAACTAAAAAAACTAGAAGAAGAAAAAAACAAACTAGAAAATAAACGCAATACTATAAAAAACGAAACAATTTCATTAAATGCAAAAATTGAAACAACAATTAAAATGATTCCTGAAAGTAACAAGCAAGATTTTAATTTACAAGACTTTGAAAAAAAAATAAATGAAAGTAAAAATAAGCAAGAATTAGAAATTAAGAGTTTAAAAGAAAACTTTGAGAATGTTTGTTTGATTTTTGCAAAAAAGAAGGAAAACATTGATAAAATTAATTTTGATGAAATAAAACAAAATATAGAAAAACAGATTAATGGACAAAATAATAAATTATTGGAAAATAAAGTCAAATTAAAAGAATGTAATACCCTTATAGAGACACAGGAAAAATCTTTAGAAGTAATACAACAAGAATATCTAAATGCAATTAAAGAATTAGGATTTAAAGATGAGAAAGACTATAAGGAAAAGACACTAAAAGAAGCGGATATTGAAAAAATAAAACAAGAAATAGAGCAATATAAAGAAAAGGTAACAACTACAAAAACGAGATTAGAAGATGTAAAAAAAGAATTAAAAGAAAAAGAAATAATAGATGTAACACAAGATATTGAACAACTAGAAAAAAGTTCTCAAAAACAAAAAGAAGAGGAAAAACAAATAAATAATAAAAAGGCCTCTATAAGCTTTAACAAAGACACAAATAAGAAATTGAAAGAAACAGCCATAGAATTAATATATAAGATGGATAAAATGGCTAAAATTGAAGAATTAGCCAAAATTGCTAATGGAACAGCAAATAGAAAAACAAAAATAACATTTGAACAATATGTGCAAGCAACTTATTTTGATATGGTTATAAGTGAAGCGAACAAAAGATTGCTTAGTATGACAGATAATAGATATTTATTAATAAGAAAGAAAAAAGCAGATAAAATTTCAGAAAAAATAGGTCTAGACTTGAATGTTATAGATAATTATAATGGACAAGAAAGAGATGTAAAATCTTTGTCAGGGGGAGAATCTTTTAAAGCTGCACTTTCTTTAGCATTAGGACTATCTGATGTAATCCAAAGCTATTCAGGAGGTGTTCTAGTTGATACATTATTTATTGATGAAGGTTTTGGAACACTAGATGCAGAGTCAAGGGAACAAGCTATAAACACTCTTGTTAATTTAGCTGGAAGTAACAAACTTATTGGTATAATAAGCCATGTTGAAGAATTACAAGAACGTATTGATAAAAAAATTATTGTTGAAAAAGGACAAGATGGAAGTAACATAAAATAAGTATTGACATGGAATATATTTTATTATATACTTTAAGAAACTTAATGAATCATGCATATATAAAAAAATACGTTTATAAGGATTAATTAATATGAAAGAAATTTTAGCAAAAATCAAAGAATTATATATCAAATATAAAGAAGGAATAAATTATTTAATATTTGGATTTTTATCATTTGTTGTATGTATAGTAACTTATAATTTATGCAGAATAGTATTTAATTATTTTATAAGTAATTTTATATCATGGGTTGTAGCAGTTTTATTTGCATATATAACAAACAAACTATTTGTATTTGAAAGTAAAACAAATGGAACCAAAAGTTTAATAAAAGAATTTTCAAAATTTGTTTGTGGAAGAATATTTACCTTAATATTAGAAACTGTAATTTTATATGTTATGGTAGATATGATGAAAATAGATGATAGAATTGTAAAAATAATAGCTCAAATAGTTGTTATATTAACTAATTATTTTTTAAGTAAGTTATTTATTTTTACAAAAAAAAATAATAAAATATCAGATTAATATATTAGAAAAAGAAGGGGGAAGATGTTAAAAATTTATTTAACATCAAATGTAAAATGAATGATAAAATATTATTATTTATACCAGGATATAATTGTGAAAAACAAGTAATTAGAGTTTTAGGACAATTAACACCAGAAATAATAGAACATATACAAGAAGTAATCTTTGTAAATAATCGCAGTACAGACAATACAGAAAAAGCAGTTTTAAAATATAAAGAATCACACCCAGAAATAAATTTACATGTTTTAAGAAATGATGATAATTACAATTTAGGTGGCTCACACAAAGTAGCATTTGATTATGCAATGGCCAATAATTTTGACTATGTAATAGTATTACATGGAGATGACCAAGGAGACATTAAAGATATAAAAGAAATTTTAAAAACAAAAGAATATAAAAATTATGATTGTATGTTAGGTGCAAGATTTATGAAAGGTTCGAAATTAGAAGGTTATTCCAAATTCAGAACTTTTGGAAACAGAGTATATAACATGTTATTTTCAATTGCAGTAAGAAAAAGAATATATGATTTAGGCTCAGGATTGAATATATATTCAACAAAAATGCTAGAAAATAGATTTTATTATAAATTTCCAGACAGACTTACATTTAATTATTGTATGATATTAGCCACACATTATTACAAACAAAAAATTAAATTTTTCCCAATAACTTGGAGAGAAGATGATCAAGTATCAAATGTAAAATTAACAAGTCAAGCACTTAATGTATTAAAAATGTTATTTAAATATTTTATTAATAATAAATATATAAAACAAGAATTTAGAGATAAAGTAATAGACCAATACACATCACAAGAAATTGAAGAATGCAAACATAATAAAGGAATGGAAAAAAATGAAAAATAAAATATATTACCTAATAAACATATTTTTTCTAGCAATATCAATACTACTTATAAATTATACTGGCATATTTCAAATGAAATTTACAGCATATCAATTTATAGTTTTAATATTAATATTTTTAATAATACACATTCTAAAATTTTTCAAGATGTATTTAATATTATTAGAAGAAAAAATTCCACTAAGAGTAATGGCCAAACTATATATAAAAACAACATTTGTAAGTACAGTTTTACCATATAAAACTGGCGAATTGTTTAAAATGTATACATATGGAAATGAAATAAAAAATTATACAAAAGGTATCATTGCAGTTTTAGTAGATAAATTTTTTGATGCACTAATATTATGCTTAATATTAGTGCCATATGGTTTAATAGTAACTGAAAGCATTCCAAAAATGGGATTAATTATGCTTGTTTTCTTTATAATAGCTTTAATAGTATATATAAGTTTTGAAAGCACATACTACTATTTAAACAAATTTTTTGTATTTAAAAATCAAACTAAAAAAAGTGTAGTAGCCTTAAGAATTTTAGAAAAAGCACGTGAAGTATATATAAAAACTAAAGAAATGATTAGAGGAAGATATTTATTATTATTAATTTTAACCTCAACCACATGGGCATTTGAATCAATATTTATATATGTAATGGCAGGATTCATGAACATAAAAACTGGATTTATGACAATAACCAATTATATTAGTGACGCATTTTTCGGAATAAATAATGTTTTATTTAATAATTATATATACATCTGTACAGTTATATTTTTAATAATGACAATTTTAATATATTTTAATAAATATATATTAAAAAGAAAGAACAAAAGCATATAAACTATTAAAACATTTTTAAGACTGTATATTTGTTCTTATGATTGTACCTTGAAAGAAAGGAATGTTAAAAAATGAAAAAAATCGTATTAGTATATGATGATACAATAAAAGTAAATGATAGAATAAAAACTATAATTGGAAATAAATCATTTGGAGAAATGGTTTTAAAAAGAGAAAAAATGTATTATAGAATTGTAGACATAGTAAAAGAGACAAAAAAAGATATAGAAATTATAAAAATATCTCATCAAAATCAATTTGAAAAAATAAACTCTTATTCTAAAGATACAACATTTTTTCATTTAAAATCTAGTTCAGCAATAATAGACAAAGAACAATTTAAAATAATAATATAAAAATTAGAATTTATAAAAGAAGCAACATCAATAGTATCAAGCAATACGATTATGGGAATTATCTATCCAAATAAAGACCAATATATTGATTTTATAAAAGAATATATTGCTACCGGAAAAACTGATGTAGTAAAAATAAACAATGAAATTCAAGCAGATATATTTGTAGACCTAACTGATTATAATAATCTATTAATGTATATTTCAAGTGGATTTGATGCAAGATATTTTAACAACATAATGGGAGATAGCTACAGTGTAACCAAAAGAAGTTCAGACAAGAAAAAAATGAAAAAAGAATATACATATTATTGGTTGTTACCAGAGCATATGAAAAACTGGATGGTTATGCCATATGATTATAAAGAATATGACGAAAGTGCATCATATACAATGGAAAGAATGCCAATGACAGATATAGCAATAAGATGGACACATGGAGCTATAGATATAGAAGAATTCAATAGAATCTTAGACAAAACATTTTATTTTATTAATTCAAGAGATATAAAAGAAATTAGTAAAGAAGATTATATAAAAAGTGCAGATAAATTATATTTATCAAAAGTAGATGAGCGAATAGAAAAACTAAAACAACTTGACCAATATGCTAATCTAAAGCTTCTTATTGAAAGTGGAACAGAGTTTAGCTCAATTGATGATATTATTGAATTATATAAAAAAATCTATCAAAAATTAACAAAAGAATTTTATAAAAAGACAAAATATATATCTGTAATTGGACATGGAGATTTATTTTTTGCAAATATGTTATACAGTAAAGAAGTAAATCTACTGAGACTAATAGATCCAAAAGGAGCATTAACAGAAGAAGAATTATGGACAAATCCTTATTATGATATAGCAAAATTATCACACTCTATTTGTGGAAAATACGACTTTTTTAACACAGGAGATTACAATATAGAATTGAATAAAAATATGAAATTTGCATTAAAAGTTAAATTTGACAATGAAAGATATATAGAATTATTTAAACAATATTTACAAAAATATGGATATGATTATAAAATGGTTAGATTATATGAAGCAAGTCTATTTTTATCAATGTTACCATTACATATTGATAATCCACACAAAGTATTTGGATTTATATTAAATGCAATAAATATATTAAAGGAGATAGAATAATATGTATGAAGATGTAACACTAATATTTGATGTTGACGGAACATTATGCCCTATAAAGAAAAAAGAAGAACAATATATTGATTTAATGCCAGATGAACAAATGGTAGAAAAGCTAAAATACTATAAAGAAAATGGTGCAAAAATTGTATTATTTTCTTCAAGAAACATGAATTCATATCATGGCAACTTAGGATTAATAAATGCTAATACAGCAGTAATAATGCAAGAATGGCTAAAAAAATGGAATATTCCATATGATGAAATTTTATTTGGAAAACCATGGCCAGGACATAAAGGATTATATATTGATGACAGAGCTGTTAGACCAGATGAATTTTTAGAACATTCTTTTGATGAACTTGAAGAAATATGCAAAAACTCTAGTAGAAAGCATAAATAATAAAAGCACAGACATTAACATTTGCAACTATTATATAGAACATTACATATTTTTAAAAGTTCTATATAAATAAAAATAAAGGGGGATAATAAGATATGTTTTGTAATATAATAACTATGGCCGGATTAGGAAGTAGATTCAGAAAAGCTGGATACAATGTACCAAAATTTATGATAACAGCTAAAGAAAAGACTTTATTTGAATGGTCAATGGAAAGTTTAGATAATTTTAAGAAAAACTCTAAATATATATTTATAATAAGAGAAGAAAATGGGGTAGAGGACTTCATAAAAGAAAAATGCAATGAAATGAAAATTGAAAAATATGAAATCATAAAGCTAGATCACTTAACTTCTGGGCAAGCAGAAACAGCAAAAATTGCTGTGGAGAAATGTGACCCTAAAGACGAAATACTAATTTATAATATTGACACATATATAAATCCTAAATATTTCAAAAAAGAAGATATTAAAGGAGATGGATGTATTCCATGCTTTAATGCACCTGGTGAGCATTGGAGCTTTGCAAAAACAGATGAAAAAGGAAAAGTCATAGATGTAAGAGAAAAAGTAAAAATATCTGACAATGCTAGTGTTGGAGCATATTATTTTAGAAGTGCAGCTGAATATATAAGAATATATGAAGAATATTATAAAAATGATTCTAATATTGAAAAAGGAGAAAAATACATTGCTCCAATGTATAATCAGCTTATTAAAGAAAATAAAGATGTACGAATAACTACAATACCATTTGAAGCAGTTAAATGTTTAGGAACACCAGAAGAATTAGAAATATTTATAAAAAGTTAATAGGAGTAAAAATAATTACAATTTAGGCTATTACATAGCCACATTAATTTAAAACTAGGTATAATTAACCTAAAAAGGAAGGAAATTAAAATATGAAAGATAAATTAATAAAAATCAAGGATTGTAAAGCTTTTTCTCCAACTAATATAATAGCTTTTGCTTTATCTATAATAACTGTATTCATATCAAGAAAATTTATTCAACCACAAATTTTTGATATGAGTACTATTAATAGTTTAAAACATATTTGTATTGAAGGTATTTTCTTTATTGCACTTTTAATATCATATAATTATATAATAAAATTTATAAAAGGAATAAAAAATAAAGAACAATATTATTGTTTATGGTTAAAAAAATTCATAATATTTTTTATAATAAATATAATTCTATTAATACTAATATGGCCTGGACATTGGGTATGGGATGAAATAACAGTTTTAAATGCAGCAACAAAAACACAATTAAATATTTGGCAATCATATCTTACAGTCATATATTATTCAATGTGTTTAATGCTAATTCCTTATGCTTGTGGAATAACAATAATTCAAAGCATATTTATATCAATTGTTATGGCATATATATCAACAAATTTATATATGATATATAAAAAGAAATCAATATCAATACTTTTGTATTTAGTAATGCTAATTCCATCCATAGCATTAAATAATTTAAGACCATTAAGATTGCAAATTTATACATACATATTATTATTAGCATTTGCAACAATAATATTTGATAAAATAAATGGAAGAAAACTAACATTGCGAAAAAGCCTAATTCTACTAATTTTAACTACATTATTAATTTTATGGAGAAGTGAAGGCATAATTTTCTGTTTATTTATACCAATTTTAATGTTAATTGCTTACAATAAAAAAGGAATGAATTATACAAAAACTATACTAATTGTGATAATGAATGTCATTATTTTATTAATGTACAATCATGTCATAAACTCAATGGAAGATTGGGTAACAAAGTCTAAAGCTAAGTATGGGCTTACTATCTATATAAATCCATTATCACAAATGGTACAAGAAGATTTACATGGAAAAAATATTTCTGAAAACCTAGAAAATATAAATAAAGTTTTAGATTTAGAAGTCTTAAAAAAATATCCAGCTTACACAGAAATCCCAGCATTTTGGAATGCTAGTGATTTAGTAAGAGAAGATTTCCAAGAGCATTTATCTGAATTCAAGAAAAGCTATATAAAAATAGTATTAGACAACCCAATGTCATTTTTAAAGGCTAGAACAAAAACTTTATTAGCTACATGCTATTACAATGAACATATTGGCACACCAAGAACATCATTGATTCAACATTATAGCAATCCAAATTTCAATGATACATTTACTGATGATTTTCTAAATAATTACAAATTCACATCTGCTATTAGTCCAAAAACAAAAGTTAATGTTGAAAAGTTTTTGAGTGGAAAGAGTACTTCAGAACCAGGCAAATATAATAAATTTATTTTATATGTATTTTGGAATATTGTACCTATAATAATAATATGTGCTTTCAATATAATTTTATCAATAATTAAGAAAAGATATGAATATTCATGCATATTCCTTGCTCTATTAGGTAATGTAGCAATAATATTTTTAACAGCACCTGCAAGCTATTTTATGTATTATCTTCCAGTATTTGCTTCAGGTATAATATTTAGCTTATGCTTTTGGTATGAAATTAAATACAATAATGGTAAAAAAATTGGTATATGAACAATAATTTACAAAAGCTAAAGTTAGTTTAACTGCTAATGCTTATGGAACACAAGGTGCTTTAAAAGAAGTTTTTAAACATAATAAAAATATGTATAATCTTTTGCTTCTTTATAAATACTTTTAAAATATATAAGAAAATGTGATAATTTGTCAAAAAACGATGTAAAAAATGTGATATACTAATGCTGAAGGTGATAATATGAGATTAAAAAGAAAAATTGATGAATATTTAATAGAATGGAAAAAAAGCAAAAATTTATATCACAAAATAGAATAAAAGAAATTGAATTTTTAAATTATAAGGAATTAAAAGTTATACGAAAACTTTTAAGTTTAGGCAGTCGACTTGATTCTATTGAACAAAAAGAAATATTTAGACTTGGGATGAGAGAAATGCTTGTAAATCTTGCTGATATGAATTTAATTCCATTAAATTTAAAATAAGTAAGGAAACTGGAAGATATTAAGAAGATTCTTCCAGTTTTTATAATTGGTTGCTTTTTTTATAATATAAATTATGATACAATAAAAACACAAAAAATTGAAACTTTTTAAATTTTCATCTGTTTGTATATATGAAAGCAGGGTAAGATATGGAAAAAGATTTAGATATAAAATTATATAATGAATATTTAGACGGAGAAAAAGGAGCTTTTGAATTGCTATACAACAAGTATAAAGATAAAATACAATACTTTGTTTATAATATAATAAAAGACTACCAAAAAGCAGAAGACATTACTCAAGATGTATTTGTTTATATTATGCAAAACAAAATTAAAGATGGTTATAGTTTTAAATATTATATATATTTAGTTGCTAAAAGTAGAGCATATAATCAAATAAATATGGAGAAAAGAAGAACTGAAATAAATGAAAAATATATTGTGAATGAAAACATTAAAATAGAACAAGATGTAGCCGAAATTATAACAAAAAATGAAAAAAGACAAGCAATAATTACGGCAATAAATATGTTAGACGATAGATATAAAAATGCAATGTATTTAGTCAAAATTGAAGAATTAACATATCAAGAAACAGCACAAATACTTGGCGAGTCAATTCAAAATGTAAAAAATCTTATCCATAGAGGCAAAAAAGAACTACGAAAAATTTTAATAAGGAAAGGATTTGATGAAATGAATAAGGTTTCAAAAGTAATTATAATAATGTTATGCATAAGTGTTTTACTTGCAGGTGGAGTGTATGCTACAATGAAAATTATTGAAGGGGTTACAGGAAAAGCACAAATAACACCGACATATACAAGTAAATTATCGACAATGGATAGTAACAAGGTGTGGGTAGGTACTTTTAATTTGGTATGGAATGATTTTATGAATGATGTTATAAAAGGAAAAGTTGAATTTGAAGATGGAGAATCAGAACTAGCAAATGAACTAAACAAACAAAGTTTTACAACTGATCAATTATCAGAAAACTCATATTTTAAGATACAAGGACAGGCAAATGGTGAAGACTTAAAAAATAAAATTCAAAATGGAATAAAACAAAAATTTAATGAGCATAGCCAATTAATAGATAGAATTGATTGGAATGATTCAAATGGATATGTATTATATGCAATGTTGAAAAAAGAGTTTAATTTTTTAGAACCATTTTCAACAGCAATGGGAAGTATGAAATTTAATAATTCAGAAACTAGAATAAAATGCTTTGGAGTGGATAGCAGTAATAATCCTATTGCAAGTAAAAATGTAGAGATATTGTTTTACAATTCTGAAGATGATTTTGCTATTAAATTAAAAACAAAAGAAGGAGAAGAAGTTATTTTATATAAAACAACAGGAGAGAATAAATCATTCGAGGAAAATTATGAAGAAATAAAAAAGAAACAAGGTAGCTATTCTGGAAAAACAACATTTGGAAAAGAAGATATGTTAAGAGTACCATTTATAAAAGTAAAGGATGAAATTAACTATGATGAATTATGTGGAAGAGAAATAAAAAATAGCAAATATTATATAAAACAGGCATTACAAACAATAGATTTTGAATTAAATAATGTAGGTGGAAGTGTAAAAAGTGAGGCAGTTATAGATGCTACAATGAAACACTGGGGAGATAAATCAAGAAAAATGATATTTGATAGTGATTTCATATTGTACTTAAAGGAAGAAAATAAGGGACAACCATATTTTGCATTAAAAGTAGATAATACAGATGTATTAGTATCAGCTAATGTAGATGAATAATACAAATTTTAAGTATATTCAATAATATTGTAAAAGAGGTATAATTATTTAAAATTAATAATTATACCTCTTTTAACTTAATTGAAAAAATCTAATTTTTATGATATAAATTTAATATAAAATAGTAATTTGTCATGCAAATTAAGAACAAAAAAACATAAATTAGAAATAGTATAATCAAACTATTTCTATTTTTTTTAAGAATTTTGATAAAAAGTATTGACTTGGAGTTAACTCTAAGTGATATATATATAATATAAAAAAATTAAGGAGGTAAAATAATGTATTTAGAAAAAATAAATGAACCCAAAGATATTAATAAATTAAGTAATGATGAGCTAAAGGTTTTAGCATCAGAAATTAGAGATGCTTTAATGAATAGGTTAAGTAAACATGGAGGTCATTTGGGGCCAAATTTTGGTATGGTAGAAACTATTATAGCACTCCATTATGTATTTAATTCTCCAGTGGACAAAATTGTATATGATGTATCACATCAAAGTTACCCACACAAAATGCTTACAGGAAGAAAAGATGCCTACCTTTATGAAGAACACTTTGAATATGTTTCAGGCTATACAAATCCAGAAGAAAGTGAACATGACTTCTTTAATGTCGGACATACATCTACTTCTATCAGTTTAGCTTCAGGATTGGTAAAAGCAAGAGATTTAAAAGGCGATAAAGAAAATATAATAGCTGTTATTGGAGATGGTTCTTTAAGTGGTGGAGAGGCATTAGAAGGATTAGATTTTGCAAGTGAATTACAAAGTAATTTTATCATTATTGTAAATGATAATGATATGTCAATTGCAGAAAATCATGGAGGACTATATAAAAATTTAAAAGAATTAAGAGAAAGTAAAGGAACTTGTGCTTGTAACCTATTTAAAGCTATGAATTTAGACTATATCTATGTTGAAGATGGAAATAATTTAGAAACATTAATTCATACATTTTATGATATAAAAGATATTAATCATCCAATAGTAGTTCATATCAATACCCAAAAAGGAAAAGGTTATCAAATAGCAGAAGAAAATAAAGAAAATTGGCATTGGTGTATGCCCTTTGATATAGAAACGGGAAAACCAAAAGTAACTTTTAAAGGAGAAAATTATGGAGATTTAACGGCAGATTATTTATTATATAAGATGAAAAAAGATTCAAAAGTAGTAGCATTAGTTGCAGGTGTACCAACCAACATTGGATTTACAAAAGATAAGAGAGAACGAGCAGGAAAACAATTTGTAGATGTAGGAATTGCAGAAGAACATGCAATAGCAATGGCGTCAGGAATTGCAAAAAATGGTGGAAAGCCAGTGTTTGCTACACATTCAAGTTTTATGCAAAGAACTTACGATCAGCTATCACAGGATTTATGCGTCAATAATAATCCAGCGACTATTTTAGTAAATACAGCATCTGTATATGGAATGAATGATGTAACGCATTTAGGTTTATATGATATAGCAATGATGAGTAATATTCCCAATTTAGTATATTTAGCACCAACATCTAAAGAAGAATATTTTGCAATGTTAGATTGGAGTATCGAGCAAGATAAATATCCAGTAGCAATTCGTATTCCATGTAATGGAGTTATTTCAGATAATAGAGAAGTACAAAAAGATTATAGTAATTTAAACAAATACAAAATAGAAAGACAAGGAAATAAAGTAGCAGTTATTGCATTAGGAGATTTTTATCAATTAGGGGAACAAATTACAAATAAAATAAAAGAAAAATTAAAGTTTGAACCAACATTAATAAATCCAAGATATATTACAGGTTTAGATAATAAATTATTAGAAGAATTGAAAAAAGAACATGAATTAGTGATTACATTAGAAGATGGTATTTTAGAAGGTGGATTTGGAGAAAAAATTGCAAGTTTCTATGGTACAACAAATATGAAAGTTAAAAACTATGGAATTAGAAAAAGTTTTCCAGATAGATATATTGTAGATGAATTATTAAAAGAAAATGGAATTACAGTAGAACAAATAATAGCTGATATAAAAGAAATAATAGATATAAAATAAAGGAAGTGAAAAAAATGACAATAGCAGAGGTTAGTAAAAAATATGATTTAACAGCAGATACAATAAGATATTATGAAAGAATAGGTTTAATTCCTACAATACCTAGAACGAAAAAGGGAATTAGAGATTTTGATGAAGAATCTTGCAGCTGGATAGAATTTATTAAATGTATGAGAAATGCAGGAATGGAAATTGAAATTTTATTAGAATATGTTAATTTATTTAGACAAGGAAAAACTACTGTAGAGGCAAGAAAAAAACTATTAGAGGAGCAAAGAGAGAAACTAAAAGAAAAGCAAGAAAGTATAAATACAACTATTGAAAGATTAGATTATAAATTAGAGCTATATGATGAAATCATTTTAGGAAAGAGAAAAGACTTTACTGAAATAATATAATAGGAGGAATTATAGTGAATAGAAAATTTTTATATTTAATAATGGTTATTGTATTAATAATTGCAATAAGTATAGGTATATTTATTAGTACCAATAAAATGAATAATGAAAATACTAATAACATTAATATTAGTAATGAAAATGCTACTATACAGGAAAGTAATAATAAAGAGAATAATCAAAATATAACAACAAATTCTAATAATAACATTTTAGTAACTTATTTTTCAGCAACAGGAACTACCCAAAATATCGCAGAATATATTGCAGAGGAAACAAATGGAAAATTAATTGAAATTGTACCAAAAGAAAAATCTTCTTCATCAACAAATTCAGAAGTATCTACATGGATACAAGATTTGAATATTAAATAAAGAAGGAGTATGAAAATAATGAGTAAAATTTTAGTAGCTTATAATTGGGTAAGTAAATTAAGTTTGTAAAAGGAGGTATTAGTTATGGTAAAACAAACAGCAGGTAGAGAAAAATTAGGAGAATTAGCTCCAAAATTTGCAGAGCTAAATGATGATGTATTATTTGGAGAAATATGGAATAGGGAGGATAAACTATCATTAAGGGATAGAAGTATGATTACAATATCAGCTTTAATGGCACAAGGTTTATTTCCACAATTAAAATCACATTTTATTATGGGAAAAAAACATGGAATTACAAAAGAAGAAGCAGTTGAAATTGTAACACAATTAGCCTTTTATTCTGGATGGCCAAAAGCATGGAGTGCTTTTGCTTTAATAAATGAAGTATATGCAAATGAAGAAACACAAGAAATTCATGGAGGAGCTTTCGGAATGGGAGAACCTAACACAGCTTTTTCAAAATATTTTATTGGAAATTCTTATTTAAAACCATTAACAAATCCGAATGAAACAAAAGTATTTATAGCAAATGTTACTTTTGAACCAGGTTGTAGAAATAATTGGCATATTCATAAGGCAACAGAAGGTGGAGGTCAAATTTTAATCTGTGTTGATGGAGAAGGATGGTATCAAGAAGAGGGTAAAAAGCCTCAAAGTTTAAAAGTAGGAGATGTAGTAACCATTCCAGCAAATGTTAAACATTGGCACGGTGCAAAAAAAGATAAATGGTTTAGTCATTTAGCTATTGAAGTACCAGGAGAAAATACAAGTAATGAATGGTGCGAAAAGGTTACGAATGAGGAATATGATAAACTATAAAAAAATTAGGAGGAAATTTATGAATAAATTAGTAGTATATTTTTCTTATACAGGTAATACAAAAATGATAGCAAACAAAATT
>CAKPOI010000006.1 GCA_934169775.1 uncultured Clostridia bacterium | reverse complement strand
AGACAATTCAATTATACTACTTGAATCACTTTTTTTCTATATTATTTTTGTTTCACATCTATTGTAACACTACAAAATTTTAAGAAAAGTTTCTGTAATAATGTATAAAAATTCATGAAGTAGTTAATACTGTAAGTGAAATCAGTTTTTGAATTTTTTGTTAAGTTTAAAGATTAAGATTTAATTTTCAAAAAGTAAAATACAAAAATTAGCACAAATGGTCATATCGTAAAAAACTTTTTTGAAAATCTTTCATTTTCTTAATACAAATATTTTATCATATGCAACACTTTTATAGAACAAACCAAAAGTACACCTTTATATAATTTTTTATACTCACAAAAACTAAAAAATCTACAAATTCATAATTATCATATATAATTCCAAACACTTTCTCTTCTTGAAATTTCTATTACTGAATACACTCTTAATTATTTCTTAATTTGTAATAAAATCTTGATTTATAAGACAAAACTCAGTATAATTTTAATATAAAAAGTAGACATATTAGCCTAGCACAAATTTGTCTACATCTTATATGTAAAAGGAATGTGATAAAATTGAAAAATATAGAAAGATATGAACCAAATATAGAAATAGGACTAACAACAGAACAAGTCAAAAAAAGAATAGAACAAAATCTAGTAAATCATGACACAACAGTACCAACAAAAAGTATAAAAAAAATACTATGCGAAAACTTTTTTACACTATTTAATATAATAAATCTTATATTAGGACTATGCATATTTTTTGTAGGTTCCTATAAAAACATGCTTTTTTTACTTATAGTAATAATAAATACCGCTATAAGCACTATTCAAGAAATTCATTCAAAAAAAGTAGTAGATAAATTATCAATAATAGCTTCACCTAAAGTCACAATAATAAGAAATGGAAATAAAGAAAATATAGATATACATCAATTAGTTTTAGATGATATAATCATTTTAAAAACAGGTGACCAAATTTCAGCAGACTGTAAAATTTTAAATAATGAAGTTGAAGTAAATGAATCTTGCATAACTGGAGAAACAAACACAATTAGAAAAAAAGTTGGAGATCTATTACTTTCTGGAAGCTACATTGTAAGTGGAAATACCACTGCAAAAATTGAACACATAGGAGAAGAAAATTATACTGCACAAATTTCAAGTGGTGCCAAATATGTAAAAAAAGTAAAATCTGAAATTATGACATCTCTAAATAAGATCATAAAAATACTAACATTTGCAATTATACCTATTGGAATTTTATTCTTTGCCAACCAATTATATATTCCAGGAAATACATATCAATCAGCAGTTATAAAATCAGTTGCAGCAATAATTGGTATGATACCAGAAGGGCTTGTATTATTAACAAGTACAGTACTAGCTGTAAGTGTAATAAGACTTTCAAAATCAAAAGTTTTAGTACAAGAACTTTATTGCATAGAAACATTAGCAAGAGTTGATACACTTTGCTTAGATAAAACTGGAACTCTAACAGAAGGAAGCCTTCAAATAGAAAAAATAATTCCAATTATCAAAAAAGAAATTCCAGAAGAAACAATTCAAAAATCTAAGACAGAAAAAGTTCAAATCAAAAACGAAAATAAGCAACTAGAAAACTTAGAAATAATACTACATTTATTTGCTAAATTTTCACCAGATTCTAATGCAACAATCGAAGCAATTAGAGAGTTTAGTAAAACTAAATTAAATAAAAACTACCAACTTAGCCATGCAGTACCTTTTTCTTCAGAAAAAAAATGGTCTGGAATATCAATAAAAAATAATGGAAGTTATGTATTAGGAGCTCCTGAATTTGTACTAAAAGAACAATTTGATAACTTTAAAAATGATATCCTAAATTATCAGGAAAACTTCAGAGTTCTTGCAATAGCACATTCAAATAATGATTTTGAAAATAATAGTTTACCCCAAAATTTGCAATTACTCGGATTTATATTAATTTCTGACAAAATTCGTAAAGATGCAAAAAACACACTTGAATATTTCAAAAATCAAGGCGTAAATATAAAAATAATATCAGGAGATAATCCTATAACAGTTTCAAAAATTGGCAAAAAAGTTGGATTAGAAAATTATGACAAATATATTGATATGTCTACAATCGAAAATTCTAATATTAATAAAATTGTTGAAAACTACACCATTTTGGGCAGAGTTTCACCTATGCAAAAAAAATTAATTATAGAAGCATTACAAAAAAATGGAAAGACAGTTGCAATGACTGGCGATGGAGTCAATGATGTTTTAGCTTTAAAAACCTCTGATTGCAGTATTGCAATGGCTAATGGAAGCAATGCAGCCAAAAATGTATCTCAACTAATTTTATTAGACTCTGATTTTTCATCTATGCCTAAAATTGTTGCAGAAGGTAGAAGAACAATAAATAACATTGAGCGTTCTGCTTCTTTATTTTTAGTAAAAACTATTTACTCTTGTTTAAATGCTATTCTATTTTTACTAATTAGAGAACCATTTCCTTTTGAGCCAATTCAATTAAGCTTAATAAGTACTGTAACAATAGGTATACCTTCATTTGTTTTAGCACTAGAGCCTAATAAGGAACGTATAAAAGGTAACTTCTTAAAAAATGTAATATCAAAATCATTACCAACTGCATTATGTGTAACAACAAATATTTTTGCAATCACAATATTAAAAAAATATAATATCTTAACAGCTGCTGAAAGCTCTACTTTATGCATTATTTCAACAGGAATTCTAGGATTACTTTTACTATTTACTTTAGCCAAAAGCCGAAAAAGTGAAAAATCAAATTTACCTTTTTCTCCTTTTAGACTTACACTTGCCCTTTTAATGCTTGCACTATTTGTTTGCTGCCTTACCATTTTTAATTGGTGGTTTAATATAATTGAATTACACCATCTTTTAAATAAAATTATCCCTCTAGTTGTTATATGTATCTTTAATTATTTAATTTTAAATTGTATAATTCTTAAATATGGCAATTTAGTATGTCATAGAACCATTGACAAGAAAATATAATTATGATATATTTTCATAAAATCAAAGGCAAACATTAATTTTTATATTATCGGATGTTCAAAGAACTTTCTTTTGAAAATAAAATATTTTCACTTTGTGTTGCGAAAATAAAAAATTTCATATTGTTTCCTATAATATAAAGTAAGCCTAATCTGCGACAAAGTAATTAGGCTAAATATCTTAAGAAAGGACGATAAAAATGGCATCATTACCCATATTCGTAAAATATTTAATAACATTTTTTATAAGCATGGTACCAATAGTAGAATTAAGAGGAGCTATACCAATTGCTGAAAGTTTAGGACTTAATATATTTATTTACTATCCTGTAGCTATAATAGGAAATATGCTTCCTGTCCCTATAATATATTTATTTGCAAGGAAAGTACTTGAATGGGGAAAAGATAAAAAAGTAATTGGCAAATTTTTTACCTGGTGCTTAGAAAAGGGTGAAAAAGGTGGAGAAAAATTAAAGAAAACAGCTGGAGAAAGAGGTCTATTCTTTGCTTTACTTATATTTGTCGGAATTCCTATCCCTGGAACAGGTGCTTGGACTGGAACATTAGCCGCAAGTTTCTTAAATATTGATTTTAAAACTAGCATCTCAGCAGTTACTCTTGGAGTTTTACTTGCTGGTCTTATTATGTCTTTAGGTAGTAAATTTGTTTCTATTCTAGGTTGGCCTGGTTTAATAGCAATTATTGCTGCAATTCTTGTTATTATATGTATTTTTATCTTTAAAGGAAAAAAGAAAAAATCTAAATAGAAAATATAAGTAGAACAAAGACGCGGACATTAATAATATTAGCACTTATTAGAACATTTTAAAGTCCACGTCTTTGTTCGTGCACAGAAATTTGCAAAGCAAATTTCTGTGCATTGTTATTTTAATATTATAGAAAGTTCAAAGAACTTTTCTATAATATTAAAAAAAGTGCATTTGCACTTTTTTATTTTATATAAAGAAAACAGTCTAACACTTAATCATCTTTGTTTTAGTACACAAAATTGCTTTTTTATTTATATTTTTATGAACAATTTTATAACCACTAAAATTAAACCTCATTATTAACAAAATCCTCTAAAACAAGTTTTATAACTGCTGCAACTGGAACAGCTAAGAACATACCAATCATACCAAAATATGCTCCACCAACTGTAACAGATAAAATAACCAACAGCGGACTTATTTCTAATGAATTTCCTATAATACGAGGATTTATAATATTAGCATCTATTTGTTGTAAAATAATTACAACTATAGCCATAACTAAAGCTTGTAGCCATCCACCAGTAATAAAAGTAATTAAAATCGCCACTGCTACTGCAACAATAGCTCCAATATATGGAATCAAATTAAATAAACCTATCATAAATCCTAATAATGGAGCATATTTAACTCCAATTATACTCATTGCAATTGTTGTCAATATTCCTACAATAAAAGCATCTATCACTTGGCTTCCAACAAACTTGAAAAACATTTCATTTGCTTGTCCAAAATATTTATCAATATGATCATATATTTTTTTGTTAAAAACTCTTTTAGCTAATTTATTGAAAAATTTCATAATTTCTGCTCTTTGCAACAAAACATATACTGAAACAACTAATGATACAAAAATATCAAAAATTGAAGAAAATACATTTAATATATTTTGGGCATATTGCAATACCTTTTCATAATTTAAACTTAATAATTCTTGAACATTTATATTTCTTATATTTTCAATAATTGTATTTACTACATCACTTTTAAAAATAGAATCCTCAGGCAAATTGCTTACTTGATTTACAATACTTTCATAATAACCTGGAATCCCCATAATTAATTCCATAACACTCTCTTTTAATATTGGAAAAATAAAATTAATAATTATTATAAGTATTAACAATGTTATTAAATATGTAGTAAACACACTTAACCCTCTAGCATGTTTAGACAAAAATTTGAACTTAGAACTTTTATATGTCTTTTCAATTTTTCTACATGGTAACATTAAAATATATGCTATAAAAATTCCTACTAAAAATGGCTTTAATACTTTAAATAGTGTGCCAAACCATTGTTGCACATTTCCAAAATTGTCAAGTATTTTATAAACTATAATTACACATACTGCTAGCAAAAAGTATGACATCCATCTTTTTGCACTCATCTTTCTGCTTTCTCTTTTTTCTTCTTTAACATCTTTTATCATAAAATATAAATTCCTTTCCATATTATCTATTTACACCTTTTATTGCACTTTTTTGATATCTCATGTTTCTATTACGATGTAAATATATATTAATAAAATAATTTTTGAGTGATGCTTTTTGAGTCCGTCCCCAAAAGCACCTAGACATCAATTTCTAATCCAACAGGACAATGGTCACTTCCAAATACTTCTGGATAAATTATTGCATCTTGAATTTTGTCCTTTATACTGTCAGATACTATAAAATAGTCTATTCTCCATCCTACATTTTTTTCTCTTGCTTTTCCCATATATGACCACCAACTATAACTATCCGTTTTATCTGGATATAAATATCTAAATGTGTCTACAAATCCTACATTTAAAAGTTCTGTCATTTTTTCTCTTTCTTCATCTGTAAAACCTGCATTTCCTCTATTGGTTTTTGGATTTTTCAAATCTATTTCTTCATGTGCTACATTTAAGTCTCCACACATTATTACAGGCTTCTTTTCATTTAATTTTAACAAATATTTTCTTATCTCATCTTCCCACACTTGTCTATATTCTAATCTTTCTAGTTCTCTTTTTGAATTTGGAGTATATATTGTTACTATATAAAAGCTTTCAAATTCTAATGTAATAACTCTTCCTTCTTTATCGTGTTCATCTATTCCTATTCCATAAAATACATTTATAGGTGGTATTTTAGTGTAAATTGCTGTTCCTGAATATCCTTTTCTTTCTGCACTATTATAATATGCTTTGTATCCTTCAAATTCTAACTCTATTTGCTCTGGTTGACATTTTGTTTCTTGAATACAAAATATGTCCGCATCTATCTCTTTGAAAAAATCTTTGAATCCTTTGTTTACACATGCTCTTATTCCATTTACATTCCATGATACAAGTTTCATTTTTCATTTCATTCCTTTCAATATTATCATCTTTTTATTTTTATAACATGATTACAGCTAAAAGTCAACAAAAAAATCAAGTATTAAAACTTGATTTTTCTGTTTTTTAAAAATATACATTTCCACCTATATATACTCCTGCATGTGTACCAGCAGATCTAAAAGACAAATATTTATGGCTTCTTTTTCCATTTAATGCATCAACAACTGCTTGTTTAACATATGAAGGATATCTACCATTCAATTTATTTTTCCAATGACTATCTATTGAATAGCAAAATTGGCCTTTAGCTTTGTATTGACTTAATGGATCAGATCCGTTTCTTCTCCATTTTGAACTTTCTGCTCTATTACATGCTGTTGTTATAACTGCAAGAGAACCAGCATAACTTGAACCTGATTCTTGTGCTGTTATAGCACATAATAAATCTAAATCACTTGCTGAATATGTCCATTTTCCTCCAGAATATGATGTTGTTGCTCCTGTTGAAGCTGCTGTTCTAGATGTTGTTGCACCTCTTGATGTTACAACCTTTTTATTTACTTGAACTATTTTATTTACTGGTTCTTTAACAACAACTTCTGATATTTGTGTTTTTTCAATTTCTACATCATTTTGATATTTAACTCTATAAGTTACTTCTTTTAATCCTTCTTGACCTTCTTGTAAAACTTTATTTTGAACATTTGAATCTGTTCCTGCTGTATTTTTTGTAATAGTTTCAAAAGGTATTGTTTCTTGTTCTACGACTATTTTTTCTGTAATTGGTGCATAATTTTGCATTAACTCATCTAAAGATGTTTTTACACCTTGCTCAGAAACTTCTGCTATTTTAACTTCATTGTAAGATTTATCTGTAATTTTTATAACCATTCCTTCTGTAACTTTTTCTTCTACATCTGGAACTGTTTTTTGTGTGTCATCTAATATAATATTATTTTCTGCTAATACATCAGAAACTTTTTCTTTTGCTGTAATAGTTGATAATTCATATCCATTTTGTAATACGATTTTTACATCAGTCATATTTTTATTAACTGCTAAAACTCCTATACCTGATATTAATACTAAGATAATGCTAACACATATAATTTTTACAATCGAAAGTGAAGCGTTTTCTTTGTTTTTCATTCTTTATCATCCTTCCTAATACTTGAGTTCAGTTGAAATTTATTAAATTTTGACACATTCAAATTTATAATTTCTTTTCAACTTTTGCTTTTTCTGTCTCCGAATAGTTCTATTATACCACCATATAAAAATTTTGTCAAATTTTAGCAAGTTTCAAAAAAGCTTTAATCAAGCCTTTTCTACTAATATTATATGCTCTCAATGGCCTAAATATAACCAAAAAAGTATTTTTCTATTTTTTTACAAAATAGACATTAATTATATTAATATTTATTAAAACATTTTAAATTCTTATATTTTACATTGCTTTTATTTTTATGCTAGTCTAAATACCAAAAATATTTTTTATATTTTGCATAGTTATATTAGCCACTTCTTCTACAGAAATATTTTTTGCATTAGCGATTTTCTGAGCTATAAATCTTACATTTCTAGGATCATTTCTTGTTCCTCGCACTGGTTCTGGAGCTAAATATGGGCTATCCGTTTCTATCAAAATCTTATCATTTGGAACCAAATTAATCATTTCATCTGCATTTTTAGAGTTTCTAAAAGTAATAGGACCTGCAAAAGATATATAAAATCCTAATTTCAAACCTTCTTTAATTAGATCTTTGTTTTGTGGGCAACAATGAAAAACACCTTTTTTATTAACTGGATTTTGTTTTAATATTTCTAAAGTATCCATTATTGCATCTCTTGTATGTATTACAATTGGTAATTCTAATTTATTAGCTAATTCAATTTGTTTTATAAAAGCCTCTCTCTGCAATTTTCTCATTTGTTCATCTTTTTCCCAATAGTAATCAAGGCCAATCTCGCCTATTGCTACAATTTTACTTTTTTTAATTTCTTGGTTTTGCACTTTACTATTTACAATCTTATCTTGAGTTTCATTAATATAAATTTGTCCTTGATTTCTATGTGTTTTCACCAGATTTTCAATTTCATCAATTTGTTTCCACAAGTTTTCCTCATCTTGTGGAATGTCATTAGGTGAAATACCACAAGTAGCATATATAAAATCATATTTTTCTGCTAATTTAACTGCCTTTTTTGAGCCTTCCAAACTATATCCTGCTGTTATAAAATTTTTAATTCCATCATTTTTTATTTTAGAAATTATTTCTTCTCTATCACTATCAAATTTTTCATCATCTAAATGTGCATGACTATCTATTAATTCTAGCATCTCTATTTCGTCCCTTTCTTCAATCACAAACTTAGTTGTAAAAAATTAAACTTTTATCAGTGTTTTTTTGCTCCGGCCCCAAAAGCATTAGTGTTTTTTTGCTCCGTCCCCAAAAGCACTCTTCTGCAAAGCAACTACATACGCCACCGCATACTCCCTGCAATGAGATATACTAATATCAATACTTTCAAAAATACTTTCATCTATACCATATAAATGTACATAAGGTTTACCCTCTTTATCATCAATTATCTCAATGTCTTTCCAAGTAATTGCATATTTATCACTCAAATTTGTAGATATTGCCTTAAATACCGCTTCTTTTGCAGCAAATCTTGCAGCATAATGCTGGTACTTTTGTTTTTTTCTAGACTCACAATATTCTATTTCTGATTCTGTAAAAACTCTTTCCTTAAACGCATCTTCCATATCTTCCATTGTTTGTTTGATTCTTTCAATTTCTATTATATCTGTACCACAAGTAATTTTCATATTTAGTTTTTCCTTTCACAAATTCCAATCTAAGTTGGAAAATAATTAAATTTGAGCAAAGCAACTTTTATTTAAAATACAAGAACACATACTCTGTCAAAATTATAATTATTTTTCAATTTTTCATCCTAATAATTTAAAATAATTCAAAACATTAAAAATCAAAGTAACAACTAGAATTGCCATAAGAACTAAAGTAATTTTAGAATTTCTTTCTACTTTCATATTTTTATATAAGACATCAAATTGATTTTTAACATCAAAATATAACTTATTAATTTCTAATTTTTTAGAAATTTCTAAATTTATCCAAGAACCTACCTCTTCATCTGTAACTTCCTGAATCCAAAGCTTCTTAGTAAACTCAACAAATTTTTTACATGCTGACTTAGTATCTTGTGATTTTTGAAACTCAAAATCAATCTTTTTCAAATATATTTTTTTATACAAATTCAAAATATATGTATATAAATAAATTCCTTCAAATTCATCTGGCAAAATTGTGTAATTATGCATATCTGCATCAGATGCAAATAATGTTACTCCTTGCTTAGAAACACTAAGTTTTGCATATTTCCACTTAGAAAAACTAACTGCATTATTATCTTTTCCAAAATCAACACTATTATCAGCAGATAAAAAATTAGAAAACTTTACAAAATTATTTTCAACATTTTCAAATGGGCTATTTAATCCCCAATTCTGCTGGTCAATACATACATATGAATAACTCAAAAAACGTTGTGTATCCAAATCTAATTTTATGGATTCAACTTTTGAGCCTGTTATATCTTCTATTAAATCTGTAAATTTTTTAACATCTGAAAAAGTATCTGTTTGTAAATGTATATTTTGATATGTTCCAATTCCTTCATCTTCTTTTTGTATATCACGAAAACGATAATTAAAATTTAAAACATCTGTAAATTCATCTGTATTATCTAGATTTGTTTTTATAAGTAAAAAACATATACCTGTATTAAAACATATTATCTCTAATTTGCGTATCTTAAAAAAGATACAATTTTCATCTGTTTTTCCATGAACATCACGTGGTAAATTATATTCAAAAATTGTACAAGGATATTCTGACAAAATTGCTGCTTTTGTTTCAATTGGCAATTCTTCTAACTTTTTCTTTTTAGCTTCAGAAAAACCAAAACTTGAAAACAAAAACTCTTGTACTTTTGGTAAAAAATATTGATATACTCTTAAATCCTTCTCTTTTCTAAAAATTTTTAATTGTACATTTTTATCTCTTATTAATTTTAACAAATATTTTTGATATTTATTTTCCTTTATTACAAAAGGATGTATAAAATATGAATATTGATATTTTATCTTTTGTCCCATTTACTATCACCTATTATTTTTCCTTTCCATTCTATATCTTATAATTGGTTATAATAATTCATATTTAAGTCCTCACCTAAATGCCATCTACCAATAAAATTTACTAATAAATAATTATCTAAATTATATATAGGTTCTTGTACTATTGTTCCTTTACTATCTATAGAACCCCATTTTCCGTCCTTTTTGATAGCTGCAAAACCGTAATCATTTTGTTCTGTAGCATCATCATACTGATAATCTACCACAACATTACCTTGTTTGTCAACAAAGCCATATTTTCCATTTTGCTTTTTCAAAAATAGAGTATGGTTTGTAAAAATTTCAGTATCCTTTTTTTCCTCATATTTAAAATTATAATATTGTACATCATCTTGATTTTTAATTTTTATATACCCATCTTCTGAGTTAAATTCAATTAACATTCCTGACAATTCCACATCAAAATTGCTATCTATTATGTCTGATTCAAAATTTTCTTTTTCTGCTATATACATATCTGCACTTTCTTGATATGTAATATTTGTATATTGTGCTGAAACTCTTTCAGTGCCTGATGCATCTACAATTCCATATTTATCATTTTTTTTGTAAATAAATATACCTGATTTTGCCTCTTTTAGTTCATCATATTTAGGCTCTATAATAATTTGACCATTTAAATTAATAACTCCATATTTTTCACCTTTTGTAATGATAACTCCTGCGCCTTCTGTTTTCAACACCGCTTCTATTGTACTATAATTTGAACCTGATTTCATTGCTTCTGTTCCATCTTTATTTACTAAAACTGGTTTACCAGCTTTTATTACAACATACATATCATTACCATATATTTGTGTAATTTCATCATATTCACATTGTAAAACTGTTGTATCAGAATAATCTACAATTCCATATTTTCCAACTTCATTTTTTACAATATATCCTGATTTATTATCTTCTCCCAACTGTAAAATATCAGCATATTCTGGCTGTATAACAATTTTTCCTTCTGTATTTACAATTCCACATTTTCCATCTTTTTGAATCTTTAAAGCATTTTTCACACCCAAAGATGCTTGTATATCATCATATTCTATAGGTAATATTTCTTTTCCTTTTAAATTTATAAGACCACATTTTCCACCTTTTTTAACTTTTAGAACATTTTCTTCATACCATAAAGAATTGTCATTTTTATTAGCTATTGCCTCTATTGTATCATATCCTGTTAATATTTCATCATTCTTACTATTTAAAGCCTTTGTTTTATATTCCCCTGTACTGTAATTAACATCATATGTACATAAAAACACATCACTTTTTTCATCTGGCACTACTATCATTTCTTGATAAACTGGATCTATTATAGTATTTCCATCTGAATCTATTACTCCCCAGCTATTATCTTTAAACATTGAAAAATATCTTTTACTTATAGTGCTTGTACTTGTTTTATCTCCCCCATTAAAAGCTCCTTTTATTACAAAAATAAACATGATAATTACTACAAAAGCCACTATTACTGCAAATACTTTTTTCATATTCAATTTAGGTTCTGCATCATATCTTCTTCCTCTATTTCTTCCTCTACTCACTTTTTACCACATTCCTCTCTATGTCAAAATTGTAATTATTTCCTTATTTATTTTGGTTGGAAAAGAATTAAATTTTGGCAAGGCAAATTTTATTTAAAAGGCAAGGGCGCATACTTTGTGTATGTAACCGCGTTTTAAATGAAATTTAACGCCGCCAAAATTGTAATTATTTTTTAACTTATTTTTTCAAGAAGCGACAGGCAATAATAGTCATATCATCCTTTGCCACACCATAATTATTATCAATAGCCTCATTCAAAACCAAATCCGCAATCTTTTTAGTATTAGTAGTCTCAATATCCTCAAGAACATATCTAAGCCACAATTCCTTATTCTTATACTCAACATTAGAATCCAAAATACCATCAGAACACATGAGCATAATTTCATTACTATCAATATCCTTATCATAGACTTGCAAATTAGCATTAGGAACAATACCAGCAGGTAATGAATTAGCCTTTAAAATTTGAACCTTATCACCCTTTTTAATATAAGTTGGGCAAGCACCACTCTTAATAAACTCAATATTTCCTTTATACAAATCAATAATTGCAATATCTAATGTTGCAAAAACCTCTTTATTTTGGTTTATCAAACTAGTATTAATAAGTTCCAAAGATTCTTCCTTTTGAAACCCTGCAAGTAAAAGATTTTCCAACATTTTTAAAGCATTACTACTACTCTCTTTTGCCGCTCTACCTGAACCCATACCATCACTTATAGCTAATAAGTACTTACCATCTTTAAGTCTAATATTTAAAACACTATCTCCTGAAACATCACTTTTACTCTTTATACTATCAGCTGTACCAACTGCCATAACATATTTATCATCAGATAAAAAGTTTAGTCTATTTCCAAGGCATGCTTCATCATTTAAAACAATTTTTTCCTTTAATACATCTGTCAGTATTTTTTCTATAACATCAATTTTTGTTTTTTGCATATTTTCTATATATATTTCTATTAAAAATCGCTCTTGTTTTTTTATTGATATTTCTTGTATTCCTATTCCTTTTTGTTTTAATAATTCTAAAATTTGTACTTTTTCTTTTCCATATTCATCTTCTTTTGTAACATTTTTTTCTATATTTTGTGCTAAATTAGAAATCGCCTTTGATACGCCATTTAACTGTTCTTTCATATTCTTTTTGTTTTCTTCCATCTTTTTCTGCCAAACAAAACTAGATTTACTAATTTTATAAGACATATTTATAACACGTACCATTTGTTCTATATTTTCTTCCAAAAATTCACTAATTTTTCTATCCTCAAAACCAATAATATAACTATTGCAATCAGCAAAGATTTTCAACAAATCTTCTCTTTGAATAACTTGTTTATCAATTAAAACCTTAAAAATTTCATCATCAATTTTTCCTTCAACATCTTTTAAATCATCATACAGCATGTTATTTTCATAACCTTGTAAGTTATCTAATAATTCATTCATAAAGATTTGTTTGTTTTCCAATTGCTTTTGTTCCGGAGTATCTTGTTCTACATATGTTCTTGCCATTTGTTCAATTGTTTCTGAAACATTATTTAATCTTTCTGCTGTTTCTTTTGTTTGATTTAATGCTCTATTTGGAAAATCTGGCAAAAATTTTGATTTTCCCATAAATTCTTCAATATCTATTCTAATTGATTTTGGTACTGCCAATAATCCAATAGATGCTATTAAAATTTCTTTAAAATAAATAAGTTCTACCGTATATCCATTAGATACATATGCGAGTACTACATTTCCTAAGCAAAATCCTATAATAACACCTATTTTACCAAATTTATTTAAAATTCCTGCACACATTCCGGAAATTGCATATGCCGCTACCATAAGAGGTTCTGCATTAGTAATAACTCCTAATGTTACACCTATTGTAACTCCTGCTGTAGTTCCAACTAAAACTCCGTTTTTCCATCCAAGTACAAGTACAATTAATATACTTAAAATATTACGTATAGAAAATCCAAATACATTTAAATCTCCAAAACACGTAACACTAATTGCTAATAATAAGCTAGCTCCCATTACTTCTTCTATTGAATATGCTCTTTTGTCTCCGATTCCTTGAAACACCATTATTGAATTTACAAATATTTTATAAAATACAACTACTATCACTGAAAATGCTATTATTGATAAAACATCATAAACTGTAAAGCCTGAAAATCCAACTTTTACAAACTGAACTATTAAAGTTGCTATAAATACATTTTTTGATAATCTTATTTTTTCATTTTTTTCTTCTTCTTGATATAATGGTTTTATAATAAATGTAGATCCTACAAATACCAGTGATATTAATAAATACGTAAAAGTTCCTTCTAGTCCAAATCCTATTGCATTTCCTACCATTCCTGCTAATACTATTCCTAATATTGGCACAGAACTTCCCATACATGCTGCCATCATACTTATTCCAAATGGTGAAACTTGTCCTCCTGTTCCTACTCCTACTATTGATATCATAAATGAAATTATATATAATGGTATGTTTTCTATTGAAAATACATTTGCAAATACTCCTGCTCCTTTATGCTTTCCTCCTGCCTGTCCTTCTTTTATATTCTGAAACATCCTTACCACCTCTAAAACTTTTTTACATGCTTATTTTACAACTTGTCTTGTGTATTTTTTGTCTTTTTTAGTACTCTATTTTAAAAAAGTTTTCTACAAAAAGTGATGATACCTTTTATATTTTTTTATCTTTTCTTTTTTTTCTACTTTTTACTTTCTTATTTTATTATATATTTATCAAAAAAGCAAGATTTTTGCTAAGCTTTTTAGTTATTTTAAATTAATGCTTTTGGGGACGGACTCAAAAAACTGCCCTAGCAATTTAAGCTAAGACAGTTCTTAATGTTTTTTGGCTTCGGCCCCGAAAGCACTAATGAGTCCGGCTCCAAAGAAACTATTGTTTTTTATTAAATTTTCTAATAAAATATACTCCTGCTCCTAATGCTACTAGTGCAATAAATGTAACTGTTCCAATAATAGCATAATTTTTGTTTGCACCTGTGCTTGGAGTAACAATCATTTCTTCTGACATAGAATCATCTGATTCATGTGCACTTCCGAAAGGAATGTAATTTCCTGGTGTACAAGTTATTCTACTACCAAATTTCTTATTAAGTTCAACAATTTCAACTTGGTTATTAATATTTATATCTTCTGAAGGAGTTAAGCTCTTATCTGCAGTCATATATAAGTTTGCTGTATTTCCGTCATAAACCAAAGCATTGCCTTTTATTCTTGCAGGTTTTAAAGCTGTATCTTTTAAAGATTCTGTATAATACTCATAAGTATTACTATTTTTCAAAGAGTTTATAACATCTTCTGTTACATATCCTTGCAACTGTTCCTCATTCTTTAGTGTCCAACTACTATTGTCTTGAGCTTCAGCATTATAAGAAATCTTATTATCTAAGTAATCTATAATCTTTGTTGGTGTAATTGTTACTACATCATTTTCTCTTTGTGTTTCTCCAGCTTGACCTCTTGAAACATAATATCCATTACCGAAATTATAGAATCCTTGTGATGCATAGTCAGCTTCACTATTGTTTGTAACTACAAATTTGTATTTAATTTCAAGTGAAGTATTTTGTAAAATTTCACTATCTAATTCTGCTTTTAGGAATCCTCTTGAGAAGTTTCCATTTGAAGTTGTAGATTTCATATATGTTAAATAATTTGTTTGTCCAGTTAATTTTCCATCATCAGTAATATCTGCATCTATAACAACATCACCTGTAGTATATTTAACTGTAATATGAGCTATTCTCTTTTCTATTGAAATAGATTGTACTGGTCTCTTGATAATACCAAAGTCTATGTCTTTAACTTCAAATGTCAATTGTTTTTTATCAGAATTGAAAGTAACATTATTTAAGTCATTATCATCATATTCAATATTAAATGTCATTGTTGGAGTATATGATGTCATTTTGTTTGTTTCAACAGTTGTAGAATAATTGTATCCATTATTTTCTCCTCCTGAATGGCTATTTAATTGTTTATCAATATCTTGTCTTGTTTGCCAATTATCAATACCATGTGATAATGCTTGACCATTTAATGATTTATAGAAATATTTATTTCCTACTTCATTATTATATCTACTTTCCTCAATAACTGTTGCTTTATAACTTTCTACTGAATATGTTCCATCTCCCCAAGTATATACTACTGCATAACTTCCAGGAACAAATCCTCTAAAGCTATATGTTCCATCATTTGAAGATGTTGTTGATAATACCGCATCTGTCCATCCACCTTGTCCATCATTTAAAGTATCATCATAAACTTTTGCTATATCTCCAATGTTTCCATTAGAATCTACATTTCTTAATTCAACTTTTACGCCACCTATTTTATTTTCTTTACTTGCATCAAATTTTCCGTCACCTTGACGAATATTTTGAGTTTTTAACATATTTTCATCTGCACTATCTTCAAATATTAATCCTGAAATTTGTCTTGCATTTGCAACTGTTAATCCAACATTTGGTGCTGTATCTGTATCATCTTCATAAGTTGTGTTATTTCCTGCAACAACATTGTCAATTACAGAATCTTTATCAACTGCTGCATAATATTTGCTCATTGACTCATCTGTATAACTTGTATAAGATGTGATTTCTGCTAAATTCTTTAAGTTTGGCTCTTTTTGATGTTGTTCATCATTTAGTAAATTTAATACATTTTCTCTAGATAATATAAATTGAACATATACACATTGTGGATTATCATTTGGTTTTACTGTTGAATTTGTATTAATACTTACTTTTCTATATTGTCCTTCATAAATATTACTATCTGAAGATGTTTCTAAGTTATCTGTTATATTACCTCTTTCATCAATTCCTAGGCCTGCTCCATTAAATGTATATCTTGAATCATAATAATCTGATATACTATTTATTTTTGCATATATAGATGTTTGATTTTTCAACATAATTTTATAACTTAAGTAAACTTTTAAATTATTATCAGTATTTTCATCTTGATATTCTGCATCTGCTCTATATACTGGTCTTAAATATGTCATATTATATTTATTAGTTGTAAATTTTACACCTACATTCCAATCATCATCTGCTGGAACTCCACTATCAAATCTTGAATTGTATTTGTAGATATGGTTTGTACCTTTTACACTAATTTTTATTTGATCAAGATCTTGTAATAATGCCATATCTGCTTGTTCTCTTTCATATAAACCTAAGTTTACATTCTTTATATCACCTTCATCTACATCTGGATTAGATTTTAATGCATATCCGGCATTTTTTGTATTAGCTGCAATTCCACAATTACTTGATTTTATACTTGCCGTTCTTTCTGCAGAATTTAAGTCATATTTTATATTATATGTATTATTTCCATTAGCATCTTTTGCCTGTACCTCATCTCTAGCTTTTCCATCAATTCTTGCAAATCTACTATTAAATTCATCACGTAAATTTGCTTCTGATGCTTTTGATCCATTAGCTTTATCTAAATGCAAATCAACATTTTGATATATTAGTCCATCATATACAAATTCCACATAATAATTTTCAGCGTCCTCAGCTTTAATTTTGTCAAATACATATTCTCCGTTATTATTAGTTGTAGTTTCTCTAACTACATTTCCTTGTGTATTTCTTAATCTTACAGCAACTCCTGGTTTTCTTATATCTGCTGCATCAGAATCATTATCACGATACAAATCATTTCTAACAGATTGTTTTACTTCATCTGGTTTATCAACCCATACATAACCTGAAATATTAATATATACTTTCTTATTTGTAATCATTTGGAATGTTGTAAAGTTACTTCCCACTGTATATTCATATGGTTGTGCTGTAACTTCATATCCCTCATTTTGATTTTCTGTCTCATATAATAAATAATTTCCTATTAAAAGATTGTCTTGCTCTATAATACCATCATCATTTGTCTCATAAACTGTTGCCTGCTCTCTTGAATCTACATATGAAATTTCTCCATTTACATTTTTGGACACATATTTTGATGTATCTTTATTGTAAATTACGAATTTTACACCTTTTAAATGTATTGCATTATTTTTTTCGTCAACTTTTTGAATTCCTAATTTACCATATATTTTTTTATTTGTTTTTTTAATTTTCTTATGTTTATTAGAATTTAAATTAATTGTTATTGTTTCATTTGGATATTTCTCATATCCTGTATTTGGATTCTCTGTTTCTATTGCTATGTATTGTCCTAATTTCAATTCTACTTGTGGTGTTTCTCCATTTGCATCTGTTTGTATTTCTGATGCTTCATTTCTATCTACATAACTACTAAATTTATTATTATCTAGTTTTACATATTTACCTAAATCATTGTTATATAGAACAAATTTTACATTTGGTAATTTTATTGTATTATTTTCTTCGTCTATCTTTTCTATTGAAAGTTTAGTCCATACAGGTATATCATAATCTGTACTAAAATTAAAGTCTTTTTCTATAGTATCTGTACCTGGATTTACTATCATTAAATTTTGATGTTCTGTACATTGTATAAACCATAATTGTGCTGTATATATTTCTTTAGGCACTGTAATTTTACCGCTAATCTTTGTTATTTTATTAATATCAGTATTTAAAGGTAAATATAAATAGAAATTCTTATCACTAGTAATTTTATCAATGCTAATTAGTTTTTGTTCATTATTATAATATTTTCCTACTTTTACATTATTAATATTATTTCCATTTTCATCTTTAACTTCTAAACTTGTTATTTTTGATGGAAATTTATATTTAAAAGGTCCTACTCTTATATACTTTACACCATTAACTTCTTGTTTTGAAACTTTAACAGCTGAACTATCAGTTTTATTTTCAATATTCACATCTGTTATATTTCCTACATTTTTTGCATAATTATTAGCAGCTGTTCTTAGTTGTATTGCCTCATCACTCAAAGCATCTTCTTTTGGACTCCATTCTGAATTTCCATCCCAAGCATAATTAAAATTACCTAATTCTGTACCAACTTTATTAAACCATGAATTCATCGTTGCCCAAATTGCCTGTTGTGGAGCATATGTTGACACATATTCATCTGGATCTTTTATTCCTCCATAATTTTTAGCATTAGCTAATATAAATGCTAATCTACCATTTGCTTTATGAGTCTCAGAAGTATTCCCACTATTGTCTGTAGCCTTATTTCCTTTAATTTCTACATATTTAACTACTTTGTATGTTACAGTTTCCGAGTTAAGTGTTGAACGCCATTGAACACAATATATATCATTTCTAGAACGTAAATCATTAATATTTAGTCTTAAGTTTCTACCTATACTTTTTCCCTGTTTCACTTCATCAACAGTATATATTTTTGCTGAACTCACATTTGGAATTAACATAGTAAAAAGTATTACAGCTACTAAACATATTATATTTTTAATATTTTTTTTCAAACCCATTACATGTTACCTCCTTTCCCTTATATTTTCCTTTTATTTAATACTTTTTTTGCAATTACATATGCTACAACTCCTAAGATTACAACAGTAGATAATATTACTAAAACTATTTCAATAACTTGACCTGTTTTTATACTTAAGATTAAATCTGCTGAACCAATATCATCTTCTCCATTAGCTCTATTTCCCTCTGTTGAATCTTTATCTTTTAGTCCTTGTTCATTATAGCTTTCTGCAATTTCAGCCGTATTATTTATTAAACCTGTATTATTTTCTGTCATTTGTTTAGTTAAAATTAATGTAACCTCTTTACTTTGTCCTGGTTCTAATTTAACATTTGCTAAACTATTATTATAAAGACTTGAACCTGATTGATACCAATCTTTGTTTAATTCAGAACTAAATTTAAAGTCTGAAGAAACATAATCTTGGATTTTTCTAATATAACCTGCAACTTCTCCTTCATTAGTAACTCTAATTTTGTATTCTACTACAACACTTGTATTTCTTAATTGTTTTGAATCAAGATCAACTTTAGCTAAGTTAACATCTTGATATTCCACAGCTCTTGTTGTTTTTGAATTTTGTACAACAACTCTACTAATCATTTTCTCCAATTTCATATCATAAACTTTAAGTTCTTTTAGCCCTATATTCATATGTGAAATATGGTTATCTTTTACTGTAAATTCTTCAGTAACACCAACATCTTTCTGAGTTCCATCTATTGACATTTGTTTACTTATAGCTTTAGAATTTTTATCTGATGAAACACCATCTTTTTCATAAGAAGTTAGTCCATATTTTGAAGTATCATATTCAAAAACCACAATATACTTTCCTTGTGGAACATCTGATAATGAATAAAATCCTTTATCATTTGTTGTTGCTGTCATATCTTCATATTTATTACTTTCTACATTAAATAATCTAACTTTAACTCCTGACAATAAACTTTCATTGTCATCTTTTTGTCCATTTCCATTAGAATCTAGCCAAGCTACACCAGAAATTATTTTTAATTCTGCCTTATTGTCACTGTTTCCATTTTGTGAACCATTATTTCCATTATTATTTGAGTTATTATTTCCGTTGTTATTTTGACCATTATTATTGTTATTGTTATTATTGTTATTATTATCATCATCATCTGTTGTTTCTTTAGTTGGTTCTAAAACATGCATTACCTGAGCTTTTCCTGTTTCTATATCACTTGCATAAACAGTAGCTATATTTTCTAATTCAACTGCTTGTTTATTATCTGCATCAATATCAACATTAGTAGTAATTACATAGCTTTTTGTTTGTCCAGCCGTTAATTTATCACTTATTTCAATATAACTTCCATCTTCATTTAAATCTGTAGTTTCTTCATATTCACTTGATGATAATTCTTTTCCATCTAATTTTACAGATATCAATGTTTCATAAGGAGATATCTTATCTTTAAAATCAATATTTGTAATTGCTTCATTGCTGCCATTTGTAATACTTATTCTATATTCTATTAAATCTCCAGCTTTTACATATTGCCCTACATTTTCTGATACATTACTTATATTAACAATTCTTGCCACAGCTGTTATTTCTTTTTCATTAGAAGAATATTCTACATTATCTACTTTTGCAACTGCATTAACTTTACAATTTTTTTCTTGAACATCTGTAAAAGCATCAACTACTACATATAAAGAGATTTCTTCAATTTGCCCTGCTTTTAATGTCTTAAAAGTGTACTCATTAGTCTTATCAGAGCTTTGTAGTTCATCATCTTCCATAAATAAAATTTGTTTTATTGTCATATTTTCTACATTAAATTTAACATTTACATTCTTTAAGTCTTTATCTGTAATATTCTTAACACTAACAACATATCTATAATTAGTTCCTGGTCTAAGAATATCTGCAGCCTCTGCTGGTGAAACACTAACTTCCAATTTTCCTTCTTCAATTTTAGTTTTTACTGTATTTGATTCTTTTTTAGCCTCACCATATTGAGCAATTACTGTATTAGAAACTGTTTTTAAAGCTGCTGTTCCTTTTTTTACTTTTACCATATATTTCTTAGTAATCTCTTGTCCTGGTTCCAAAGAAATATTTTCATATTTAACTTCTTTTTTATCTTCAATTTCATTGAATTTGTCTAATGTTGGTACATCTTCTCCCATTTCTGTGGAAGGTGTTATTTCCTCAGTATATATTGTTCCATCTGGAACATTTGCTGTTAAAGTTACATTTTCAGCTTTTTCTGAACCAGTATTTTTAGCAGTTACTACATATTGAATTTTTTCTCCTTCTTTTGCAGTACTTACCTCTTTGCCACCTACTGTTGCTTTTAAATTTGTTTCAACTGTTGCGCCTTTTCCTGTAGTCAATTCCATTGTTTCAACTTTTATATTTTGCTCTACTCCTGTACTATCTACATAATTTACTTCATAGTTTTCAGAAGCTGTTTCATTATAATCTAGATTTTCAGGAATAGTCATATTATAACTAATATTCATATCTTCTGAAACATCTAAACTATCAACAGCAATTAAATATTTTTTAACATTTTGACTATTTGTTATTTTTTGTTTCCAAGAATTTGAAGCATTATTTATATCTGCAGTAGCATTTGCATTTTCTGAATAATATACTTTAACTTTTGAAGTATCTACTCCTGATATTTGTAATTCTCCAACTGATATAGCTAAAGTATTTCCATTTACAGCATCTTTCGTTGGAAATGTTCCTAATATTTGTACATTTGAAATTGCTGTTTCTTGATTGTTCATAATTTCTGATCTTACAGTTGCTGTTTTTTTATCTGATGCCAATTTTAACTTTGCACTTTTTGTTCCTTCATTATTAATAACTTCGATTCCATATTCATTTATTCCATTTGTTGTAATAACTCCTGCATATGATACAATTTTTACATCAGTTACCATTGAACCGTTTTTTTGTCCGTTAGCATAATTAATTGCATTATCATTTGTATAATTTAAAACTATTTGTTTATCAACATTTTTTTGTTTTTTATTTGTTGTTAAATTCATAGTCATTAAAATTGTAGCTCCTTCAACAGCTTGACCTTTATATTGTGTTTGTTCCCCTTCTAATTGAATATCAATTATTTTGTTTACTAAGTGTGCACTTTTAATTTTTAATTCTTCTTCATTTAAAAGTTTTATTGAAGTAACTTCTATTTTTTCAAATTCTTCTGGTAATCCTACTAAAACATGTGGATTTTTATATAATTCATCTTGTTCACTATTAGATTTTAATATTACTCTTACTTCTACATTTTCATTTGTTCTCATTGTTGAAAATTCTGTTTTGCTAATACTTAATGTTGCATTTGTTTGAGTTTCTTTTAGCTCTACTTTTGCAGAAGAATCTGCAATTTTATTTTCAACCTTTCCTATACTATAACTTGTATGTAATAAGTAATTAATTTCTGTTGCATTTTTTACTTGTTCTTTGTTATTTTGTTTTATAACTTTTGTTATTGATATTTCTAGCACTCCTGTTTTTACAGGTTTTGTTGATTCTACAATAACTTCTGTTGTTTTATCTGGTAAAGATATTATTATATTTTGATCATTATCTGCTTCTGTTTGATTATTTATTTCTGCTAAAACTGCTTTAGTATTTTTATCTAATATTTTTAGATTTCCATCTTGTCCTAACAATTCTAGCATACTAGATTTATTTAAAGTTATATTTTTTGTATAAACATTAGAAATTCCTATATTTGTATAATCTTCTTGTACACTTATTTTTTCTGCGATATTTTCTAGATTTACCTGTAACTCAATTTTTTCTGTAAATTCCTTATCTAAGCCTGCATATAGTCTTCCTTTATACATATCATCTTCTTGGTTTTTTACAGTTACATTTATAACAGAATCTACATCATCAGATGTTAATGTTATTTCACTATTATATGACATTTTAGTTTGTTCTTTATCATATAAATTTATTTTTGCATCAGCTGTAACTTTTTGCTCTTCAACTTTTTCTGTTCCTGCAAAAATATATGTAACAACATATCTGTCTTCTCCTGTTTTATTCCATACAACTTTACCATCTTTTTCTGGATTTTGTGCTACTATCTCTACTTTTCCTGTTTTGCTGTCATAATTATATTTCAATTTTGCTTCATCTTTATCAGAAATTTTAGCTCTATTTGTTGAAAGTTCTTCTGGTGTTTGTACATTTACACTTTCTGGATATTTTCCATTTAAAGTAGGTACTTGTAATTCTACTGTAGAATCTTTTACAGGATACATATTATCTTTTAATCCTGTTTCGATTTGTAATTGTACTACACGATGATCTCCATCATAATTTAAAACCTTATTTGTTAATACAGTTTGTTTCAAGAAAATACCATTATTTTCTTTAGAATATGGACTTACCATTTTTAAAGTTACTTTTCTTGTACCTTTAACAGTAATATCTTTTTCTTTACTATCACGATAAGTTCCTTCTAACTCTAATGTACTTTCTTTGCTTATTAAATTAAGAGCATATTCTGAATCTTTTAACATTTCTGCATTAATTTCAACTTCAACAGTATCTCCCGCTTTTATTTGATTTAATGAAACTTTATTTTCTGTTATTTCAGAAATTTTTTCATTTTTTACATCTGTTTTAAATTTGAAATTGCTATCTTTTAAAGATATTGCACCATTAAAATATCCTTCTTGTTTGACTGAAACACTAAGATATAACTTAGTTTCCGAATCAGTACTTTTTGAAGAATATGAAGATACATTATTTCCTTCATCATCTTTAAAATATGCCATGAATTCTACATTTTTGTTGTTTGTGTTTTTCTCTTGTACAATTTGTTCTACCGCACTTACAGCACTTATGCCAACCAAAAGAAAATTTGACATCGTCATTGTCATGATTAACACAAATGCTACTAGTACTTTAAATAATCTTTTTTGCATAATAATACCTCCTATTTTTAAATCTACATAACACATCTACATTATATTATACACTCAAATGTCGAGTTTTTCAAGTGTTTTTTACCATTTTTTAGGTAGTTTTCTACATTAATTATACAGATTTATTATTTCCCTACTATTTTCATAAAATTGTAATAAAAATTTAATATTTTAGAAACTTTAAATTTGTATTGCATATACTAATACAAAGATATTTTAAAAGACTTTTGCACTACAGAACAAAAAATACACTTTATTAATTTTTTAAAGCTAAAAATGTATTTTTAAATTTTTCTTTAAATAGCATCTTCTTTTTAGAAAGGATAGTGATAAATTTTGAATAATAATTTAGATGAAACAACAATGAATAATATAAAAAAAATGGTTGATAGTGGAAATATAAATGGTGCTATCTCTCAAATCTCTCCAGAAATGATACAAAATTTTTCCAAAATGTTTGCTCAAACTCAAAACAATAATTCTAAAAACAATAATAATTTTACATCAAACAATTCCGACTCATCTAGTTTTTCAACTAACACATCAAGTTCAAATAACTCTAGTGCAGGCTTTAGTCAATCTTCAAATAATTCTGTACAAAACAATTTTGATTTAAGTGGCATAGACATAAATGCAATAATGAAACTCGCTGGAAACATGAATACTAAAAATGATCCTAGAAATAACCTTCTTAATTCTTTAAAACCGTATTTGAGAGATAGTAAAAAAGATAAACTCGATAATTACATAAATTTGTTAAATATGAGTAAAATTGCAGAAACATTAAAAAATAGCCAAAACAATACTAAAAAGGATGATTAAAAATGCCTATTTTTTTCCCTCCTTTTAGACCTTTTTACCCATACTATAACCATGTTCCACGTCAAACTCATTTTCCTATAATGTCAAATTACAAAACAAATATCTCTAAAACTGAGCAAAAAAAAATTGATAATTTAAAATCAGATACAAAATCATCAAATAATAACTTAAACAATTCAGCAAGTTTAAATTTAAATACTAACCGCACTAGTAATAATTCATCAAAGCTAAATTCTATATTAACCAACTTTTCTATCGGCCCACTTAGCTTTAATTTAGAAGCCCTAAGTAATAATAATATCCCCGTTTTTGAAATGTTTGGCATTAATCTTTTTTTGGATGATATTATTATTATTTGCATTCTTATTTTTTTATATAAAGAAGAAGTTAAAGATCAATTTCTTTATATAATTTTATTTATGTTGCTATTAGCTTAATATCAAGAGAACGAAGCAAAAATCTATTAAAATTTTAATGATTTTTGCTCCGTCCCCAAAACATTTCTAATCAATTTCTATTTTATCATTAACAACATGAATATATGCTTGTTTATGTAAAGTTTCTTCTTCTCTATCTATTTCCCTAACAATATTCGCTATTCTTATTTGTACAACATCTAGTAATCCTGCTGCAATAATTGCTTGTTTATTACCTTTAGCCCCTGCATGTGCTAATCCACGTAAATTTCCAAGAATTACAATATTATCAGAAGCCATAACCTCTGCTCCAGAATTTACATCACCTAAAATAACAACACTACCATCAACTTCTAGTCTTTGACCTGAGCGTAAAGAACCTCTATGAAATGTAGTTTCAGAAACTAATGTTTCCTGTTCAAATGTCTTTTTTATACTAGACAAACCTAAAGATTTTGGTGTATCAAAATCTACATCAACATCTATAATTAGTTGAATTATATTTTGTATTTCATCCATTTCTCTATTTTTCAAAGCTTTACCTGTTACTCTTATTGGAATCTTTTCTGATTTGTACATTTTCTTTAAATCTGGTAATTTTTTTCTTAATGTTTGCATTATATCTTTTTGTTCTGCATCTTCTGCTATTTTAAAAACAGTTTCATCTTTCTTTAACTGAACACTTATAACATTTTTCATTTCTATCATCCTCTCTCTGTGCACAACCACATTTTAAATAAAAGTTAACGCAGCCAAAATTGTAATATCTTTCCAAACAGCTATCTTAAGGTTTCTGTATAAGGTATAGCCGTAACATCTTCTGTAACATTCTGAAGATTCATACCAAAATACTCTCTCATAATCTGTTTAACTGCATCAGCAGTATAATACCCATGACCACCATTTTCAGCCATAACCACAACTGCAATTTCCGGATTATCAAAAGGAGCAAAACCTGCAAACCACGCATTAACTTTATTACCTGGAGCCTCAGCAGAACCCGTTTTACCACCAACAGCTATCTCAAAATCTTTAAATATACTTGCAGCAGTACCTTCTTCTGTAACAGATCTCATACCTTCCAAAACCACTTTCAAATTATCTTGATTTATACTCAAATCTTCTGAATCATCATCAGACAATCCCAATTTTTGCTTTACGAATTTATTTATATTTTCCCTTGATTCTTCTGTTCCATCAGCATTTCTAATTGTTTTTATAATACTTACATCTAATTTTTTTCCACCATTAGCCAACATACTTATATATTTAGCCATTTGTAAAGGACTAAACTCATTATCTCCCTGTCCTATTGCTGCATTTAAAGTATCACCTGGTGCCCAATAAGAAGCATCTGGATGTAATTTAGCTTTATTTTCCTTACTTGCAAGAACTCCTGAAGTTTCATCTCTTAGTTCCACACCTGTTTTACTTCCTAATCCAAAATATTTAGCATATTTATCTAAAGTATCAATTTGCATTCTATCTGCAGTTTCATAGAAGAAATAATTACAAGATTTCTCTATTGCACCTATTACATTTAAATTTCCATGGCCTCTATGATAATCTGTATAATACCAGCAATTCATTCTAGTTCCATACTTTTCATATTTTGTATAAACGCCTGTATCATTTATAACTGTTTTTGGTGTTATTACACCAGACTCCAATCCTGCAATAGCAGTTACCATTTTAAAAATTGAACCAGGAGAATAAGATGTTTGCATAGCCTTATTTACAAGTGGTTTTGATTGATCATTTATATAATTATTCCATTTTTCATTACTAATTCCACCTATAAAATCAGAAGGATCATATCCAGGATAACTCGCCATTGCCAATATTTCTCCTGTTTTTACATTCATAACAACACAACTCTCAGAAATTACATTATAAATTTTCCCAAAACCACCGCTCTTAATTTTTTGCATGTTAGCAGCTAATGCATCTTCTGCTACCTTTTGTAAATTAGCATCTATTGTGAGTACAACATCTGCACCAGGAACCGCTTCTTCAGCCGTATATTCTCCAGTAATAGTTCCATCAACTGCCATATCTATTTGTTTTACACCTTTTTTGCCTTTTAAGTATTCCTCAAAAACATACTCAATACCAGTTTTTCCTATTAAATCATTTTGATCATAAGTATCTTTTCTTGATTTATACTCTTCAGAACTAATCTTTGCCGCATAACCTAATATATGTGATGCCAAAGAACCTTTATTATAAGTTCTTTCTGGTTTTACAAAAATATTAATTCCGGGAAATTTATCACTATTTTCTGAAAATTCAGCAACTGCTTCTCTTGGAATATCATTTGAAATTGTTACAGCTTTAGTACTACTATATCCTTTTTGAGTAATTTCATAACGAATTGCCATTATTTTTCTTGCCTCTCCAATATCAGCACTACTAATCTTATATTTATCCTTCATTTTGAAAAAAGCCTGTTCAGCAGTTATATCATCTGACATATTATTAGACTTTTTCCAAGCAACTAAATTATCTCCTTCTAATGTAAATGAATATGGGTTAATGTTTATAGGAAAAGAATCTGGATAACTAACTTGATATTTCTCTAAAACCTGAATCATATTTAAAATTGCTTCATTTAAATTTTCTGTATCTATTTTAGTCTTATACAATTCTAAGCCAAACTTTGTAGTAGAAGAAACCAACACATTTCCTGATTTATCCATAATATTTCCTCTTGTAGCTTCTAACGTACTTTCTCTTGTCAATCTTGTATTTGATTCTTCTCTATATTCTGCACCATGTACTATTTGTAAATCAAACAATTGAACTAATAATATTATCCCGACAAGATATGTAATAACTGTAACTAAATTAAATCTTAAATTTGTATTTACATTACTCGATTTATTTCTTCTTATTTTTTTTATTCCCAAATTTTCACCTGCTTTCAAACACACCCTTAATTTTTTGTATTTTTAAAAATATCTTGTTAATATTTTATTTCCTGTATAAGTATTTTCTATATAATATCCAAATTTTTGCATTAAAGGATATAAGATTACAGTTAAAACTACATTGTAAATAACTTCTATTACTAAAATTTTTATAAAATACAATAATTCAAAATTTGTTGAAAAAATTATATAACTTGCCACATAAGAAAAAACTTCATAAAATACAGTTAAAGCTGCCATCATTAACATTATAGTAATACGACTGTCTTTAGAAAAGTTTTTATCAAATATCTTCGCAAAAATTCCTACCAAACCTAAAGCAATTGCCGAGATTCCTACTTTACTTCTAAAAAGATAATCTAGAAAAAAACCTAAAAAAAGACCATATGTCACTCCCATAAATTTATTTCCAAATAAACCTACAAACACAATAAAAATCACAAATAAATTAGGTGATACTCCTGCGATTGTAAACCAACTAAAAAAGTTGGATTGTAAGAAATAACATATAAATATTAAAATTATAAGTGCAACATTTATTATCACTTTTTTCATTAAATTTTTTCACATTCCTTTCTATAAGCTCTGTACATTGATTAAATTTTAAATGAAGTTTAACGCAGCAAAATTGTAATTATTTTCTTATTTTTTTATAATTGGAAAAGAATTAAATTTTGGCAAGGCAAACAAGTTTAAAATTTATGAGGCGTACGCTTTGTACGTTGATTAAATTTTAAATGAAGTTTAACGCAGCAAAAATTGTAATTATTTTTCAATTATTAATAACTAAAACCGTATCCAACTTATTAAAATCAACCGCAGTCTCAATCTCCACATATCTATCAATAGAATTTTTAGTAGAGCTAACACTTTTAACAGTACCAACATGAATACCTTTAGGATAAATACCACCCAAGCCAGAAGTCTCTATACTATCACCTTGAATAACATTAGCATCAGTTGGAATATACATTCCCTTAAGTAAAGTATTATCTTCTAAAGTCCCCTTACAAACAATACTATCCTTATTAGTACTCATTAAACAGCTAACAGAACTACTTGTATCAATAATTGTTTGAACTTTTGCAGTAGTGCTTGTAACAGAAACAACATGTCCAACCAATCCTTTATCAGCAATTACCGTCATATTTTCTTTTATCCCATCATTTGAACCAACATTTATAACTATAGTTTTAGAATAATTACTAATATCTTTATTAATTACATAAGCAGGTATTGTCTTATACTCACCATATTTTTTATTCAAATCCAAATATTCCTTCAAAGTCTCATTTTCTGTTTTAATATTTTCCAATTCACGCAAAGACTGTTCTAATTCACTATTTTCTTTTTTTAGTTTTTCATTTTCTTGCTTTAAATTACTAATATCTGCAAAAAAAGTGTCATTTCCATTAATTTTATTTTTCAAATAAGTTAATCCATTTTGAATTGGCATTACTAATTTATTAGCAACATTTTCAAAAAAAGAAGTATTTCTTTCCCCATTTGAAAATATAACAATCAAAATAAGTATCACAATTGTTATAACAATTCCCAATATTCCCGCTTTGTTCTTTCTATACATATATTTTATCTCCTTTTACGAGCATTTATTAAAACTGTTTTTAAATTTTCCAAATCATCTAAAGTTTTTCCTGTACCTCTCACAACACAATCTAATGGTTCTTCTGCAACATATACCGGCATACCAGTTTCTATGCTTAACAATTTATCTAAATTTTTAATTAAAGCTCCTCCACCAGCAAGAACAATACCTTTTTCCATAATATCTGCTGCTAATTCAGGAGGTGTTTTTTCTAATGTTGCTTTTACTACATCGACAATTTTAGCAATAGATTCCTGCATTGCTTCTTGTGCTTGCACAGAAGAAATTTTCTCATTACGAGGTAAACCATCAGCTAAGTCCCTCCCCCTTACTTCCATTGTTGTTTCTGTCATAAGAGGCATTGCACAACCAATAGAAACTTTAATTTGTTCTGCTGTTGTTTCACCTATAGCAAGATTCATTTCTCTTTTTACATAATTTACGATATCAATATCTAATTCATCTCCTGCAACTCTAAGAGAATGGCTAACAACAATTCCTCCTAAAGAAATAACTGCTACTTCTGTAGTTCCTCCTCCAATGTCTACAATTATATTTCCACTAGGTTCTGCAACATCAAGTGATGCACCTATTGCAGCAGCCATTGGTTCTTCTATTAAATAAACCTCTTTTGCTCCAGCTTGTAAAACAGATTCCTCCACTGCTCTTTCCTCTACCTCTGTAATTCCTGATGGTACACCTACAACGACCCTTGGCCTTCCTAAATTAAAGCGCCTATCTACTTTCTGAATTATATTTTTTAACATCAACTGAGTAGCAGTAAAGTCTGCAATAACACCATCTTTCAATGGCCTAACTGCTTTTATTTGTTCAGGTGTTCTTCCTAACATTTCTTTTGCTTCTGTTCCTGTTGCTACAATCATTCCTGATTTTCTATCTATTGCTACAACAGAAGGTTCATTTAAGACAATTCCTTTTCCCTTTACTGTCACTAAAATATTAGCTGTACCTAAATCAATACCTATATCTTTTGAGCCAAACGAAAAAAATTTCATAATACACATATCCTTTCTATTCCAACATCCTAAAATTTTACTTATTTTCTGCACCTTGCCTTGCTTTTTCACACAGTTCTTCTATATATTCAAAAACACTTTTATATTCCATATTTCCAATAACAATATGGTCTATCAATTCTATGTTAAATGAATTTAAAGCATTATAAAGCTTATCTGTAAAATGAATATCAGCTTGACTTGGTGTAGAATCTCCACTAGGATGATTATGTACTAAAATTAATCTATTTGCACCTACTTTTATTGCAGAAGAAACAACTGCCTTTACATCTAATTTTACAAAACTTGTTCCTCCCAAAGCAATGTTTTCTATTTTCATTAATCTGTTTTTTGCATTAAGTAAAAATACTCTTGCTGTTTCATTTTTTTCATACTGAAATTCTTCCAATACCATTTGGGCAACTTGATCCGTATTTTTTATTACTGTTCCTTTAGAAATTTTAGGTCTTGAAAGTCGAATTGCTAATTCACATATTGCTTTTAGCTGTATAGCTTTTACTTTTCCTATTCCCTTTATTTCCATTAGTTCCTCTATTGTAGCAGATTTTAAAAAAGCTAAATCATCTCCCATGCCATCCATTCCTAATCTTAAAATTTTTTGTGCTACTTGTACTGATGTTTCATTTTTTGTTCCATTTTTTATAATTATGGCTAATAGTTCTGAGTCTGATAAAGCTTTTGCTCCTTTTTCTTCTAACTTTTCATATGGTCTTTCGCCCTCTGGCAAATCTTTCATTTTAATTGACAAATTAAAATACATTCCTTTCTTGCATCATATTTGTCCCTTATTACACTTTTCTATAAACAAAAATCGAAATTAACATTCCAATTATACTAGCAATATTAATTTTAAATGTTAATGCAAATGTCAATTTTAATATACTTAAATCTAGTACTAATGGTTCTTTTAATCCAAATTCTTGTTCAAAGGAAAGCCACCATAGTCCTTGTACATTACTTGCTAACCTTCCTATAAGTCCCCCTATTACCAATCCTGATAAAATAAATACTATTAATATCCATATATTTTTTTCTCTTGTAGCCATTTTTTTCTTCCTTTCTCTTACGGTTTTACAGCTTTCCGCTAATATACGTATTATACCTTGTATTTGACTTTTTTTCAAGTAATTTTCTATTTTTTTTCTATTTCGCATTAATAAAGAACAAAAGCGGACATTAATAACATTGGCACTTATTAGAACATTTTAAAGTCCGCGTCTTTGTTCGTGCGCGAAATTTGCGAAGCAAATTTCTGTGCATCATTATTTTTATACAAAATTCATCAATAATTTCCAAAAATTATACATTTAAAAATAAACAAAAATATAGTATAATGAATATAGTAGTTTAAAAGGAGGAACAAAAATTGAAAATAGAAAAATTAACAGAAAACAAAATTAGAATTATAATAAAACAAGATGATCTAACAGACACAGAATTAGACATGCAATCAATACTATCATCAACACCTACCTCACAAGAATTTTTGTTAAATATATTAAAAACTGCAAAAGAAGAAATTGGTTTTGAAACTGATGGGCACAAACTTTTCATAGAAGCTTTTTCAAATTCAAGTGACATTATAGTTTTCACTATAACCAAATTTCAGATAGAAAACATGAGTGTTGAGCCTCAACAAAAGCCAACATTTGATATCAAAAAATATGCAGAAAGTTTAGCAGAGAGAAACTCCGCAAAAGAAAAAAAACAAATAAAATTTTCTGTCAAAAACGTAAATAAAGAAAAAAAATTTTTTGTTTACAAATTTAAAACCTTTGATGATTTTTGCAATTTTTGCAAAATGTTAAAAAATCACAAATTAAACATTACAAATAAATTAATAAAAAAAGCCTCACTATATATTTATGAAGACAATATATATCTAACTCTATCTGGAATTAATAAAAATAGTAAAATTACAAATAAATTTTTTACATCAATTAGTGAATTTGCAAGTTTAAGTACATATAATAATAATTTTGAAAGTATTTTACAAGAACATGGTAGACTTTTAATAAAAGAAAAACCTATTTCAACAACTATGAAGTTTTTTATTTAAAAAACATATAAACTTTATCTTGCAATCCCATAAAAACACACCAATATATAAAGAGTATTATCTAATAACTTAGATTTCACATTATATATCAGTGTGTATTTTTTAATATAAATAATTTTGTGGATTATATGCTACTCCATTAACTCTAATTTCTAAATGAAGATGTGGACCTGTAGAATTTCCTGTAGATCCAACAGCCGCAATAGTTTGTCCTTGAGAAACTTGTTGTCCTGCAAATGCATACAAAGCACTACAATGTCCATAATAAGTTTGAACACCATTTCCATGAGATATAACTATCAAATTACCATATGAACCTTTACGACCAGAAAAAGTAACTGTTCCAGAAGCAGCAGCTTTAATCGGTGTACCTGTAGAAGCTGAAATATCTAAACCTGTATGTCTTGACGAACGTATCCTACTTGATTCTGCGAAACGAGAAGTTATAATTCCTGATATTGGTTTTATTAAAGAAATTCCTAAACTAACTTTTGACCCTGAAATATTAAATCCTGTATTTACTGTACCCGTAGCTTTTTTACCTCTTGAACTACTATTAACTTTTGCAACTTGAACAGGCTCTTGTTTTTCAACATACAATTTTGCAACTGCATCTTCTGTAGTAATAAATTCCTTATTTTCCATTTCATACTTTTCAGAAATAGTAATATTATCCATATTACTACTTTGCTTTTCTTTTAAAGTATTAATAATATTTTCTGCTTCTGAAAATGTAGAAACATATGCTTTTTCTTCTTGATTTTCTAAAATTGCATAATATCTATAATATGCAGTTCCAGCATTTTTTATTTTATCATAAATTTCATTATCATTTGGTACTATACCTCTTTTTAATAAGCATAACTGATATTCTGGCATTTGATCAATCTGTACAAAAGCAACATTTTGACCATCACCATTTTTAATATAATCATTAATTTTAGTTTGTAATTTTCCCTTATCAACTGTATACCCAATTTGTTCATTATTTAATATAACACGATATGTTGGCTTAAAAAAATATGCAACTAAGCCTATAATTAAAAAAGCAGCAATCCCTAATAATATAACAAATTTTAAAGATTTCCTAGTATGTATTAGTACTTTTTTAAACATTAATCAATTCTCCCTTTGTAATATTAGTGTAATCATATTGTAATATTCAAAAAAAAGCAAGATAAATCACAAGTAAAAAAATAACAGTTTTGCTATAATTTTCTCGTTTTATCTCACTTATATTCGTTTTTTCTCCATTTTTCAAAAAAGTAAATCAATAATCCCTAAAACACATTGAAAAATCCCTACTATACAACAGTTCAACAAAATTATACACTATTCATGTTTTTGTTTTAATGTCGTCAAATTACATTTTAGGAAATCACTATGTTAAATCTGTTTTTACTTGATTAATTTCTGTAACAGTTGCTTTTTGAGATGGAACATAATATCCTTTAGACTGAGCTATTCTAAATAACTCATATTGAAAACTTTCATCATTATTACGAATTTGTTGAAAAGTTTGTCTAAGTCCCATATTTTCAGATTCTGAAATAGCTGTCTGATATGCTGTCAAATCAGCCTTAACACTACCCAAAATATCATTTACCATTGTTTTTTCATCCATAACTTAACCTCCTAATTATTTAAAAATGTTATTAATTTTTGTTTTGTATTTAAGGCATCTTGTGCTGACTTTGAAAAAATCTGTTTAATTTGTGGATCAACAGCTTGAGCAGAATATGCATTCAGTTTTTGATAAGCTGTTTCATGAGCTCCTATTAGATGTCTTAAATGTTGTAACTCAACTTGTGTTAAATCTGCCATTTTAATCACAATCCTTTCTAAAAATTTTTATTACATTCTACACTCCGAACTTTTAAGTATGTATTTTTAAAGTAATTTTAATGTGATTGAAATACCTTTAGAGATTTTTTATTTAATCTTAGAAAAAAGTTCACGTCGAGCGTAGCGAGGACCAAGATGAACTTTTTTCTTAAGATTGAATTAAAAGCTCTTAAGGTATGTAATGAACCTTAAAATTACAAAAAAAATACATACTTAAAAGTTCGGAATGCAAAAGTAATAATCTCTTTTTTTATTATGTGCAAAATTAAAAAAAATATAACCATGCAAATAAAAAATTTACATAGTTATATATATGTTAAATTATTTCTAGATTAGCATATTTTGCCAGGAAGCAAAATTAAAAAAATATAACCATGCAAATAAAAAATTCACATAGTTATATATATGTTATATTATTTCTAGATTAGCATATTTTGCCATCAATCTCTTATGACCAAATTTATCAAACTGAATATCAACTTTCAAATCATCATTTTCAGGTTCAACAGAAGAAATAACACCCTCTCCAAACTTCTTATGATAAACCTTAACACCCTGTTCATATTTTGACAAATCAACATTAGAATTAGCAGGTTTTTTACCCAAAGAATTCAAGAAACTCTCTGCTGTTCTTTGGAACAAACCTGTATTAGTAGCAGCCGCAACTTTACCAGTATCTACTTTATATGATTTAATATTACCATTATTTTTACTTCCATATGTCCAGCTAAATGGAGAATCTACAAAAATTTTACTACTACCAAAGTTATTATCATTTTGTTTTTCACCCAAAGCCTCATCATATCCATCTAGCAATTCTGGTGGAATTTCCTTCAAAAACCTAGAAACCGGATTACAACTTGTTGAACCAAATACAGTTCTTTGTTTACTAAATGTCAAGAACAAATACTGTTTAGCTCTAGTAATACCTACATAACATAAGCGTCTTTCTTCTTCCAATTCTTTTGGTTCGCCTATTGATTTATATCCTGGAAAAACGCCTTCCTCTAATCCTACTAAAAATACTGCTGGAAATTCCAAACCTTTAGCACTATGTAATGTCATTAAAGTAACGGTATCTTCACTTTCTTCCATATTATCCAAATCACTAGATAATGTAATTCCCTCTAAAAATTCACTTAAAGTATTATCAGCCGATTCTTCTTCAAATTCTATAGCAACATTTAAAAATTCATCTAAGTTTGCTATTCTATTTTCCGCTTCTATATTCTTTTCATCTTCTAAAGCTTTAGTATATCTTGATTTTTTCAAAATACTTGTTATCAATTCAGAAAGTGCAATTTCATCTTTTTTAGCTCTCATTTCTTCTATCAAATTAATAAATTCCCTTGAATTTAAAAATACCCTATTTAATCCATATTGATCTGCATTTTTTATAACCTCATACATTGATTGTTCTGTTCTATTAGCTAATTCCTCAATATTTTCTAAGCTTGCTTTTCCTATTCCTCTTTTTGGTTCATTTATAATTCTTTTTAAACTCAAATTATCTGCTGGATTTTGAATTAATCTTAAATATGAAATTATATCTTTTATTTCTTTTCTCTCATAAAATTTAAGTCCACCAACAATTTTGTAGGGTATTCCTTCTCTATTAAAAATATCCTCTATTGCTCTTGATTGAGTATTCATTCTATATAAAACTGCAAAATCTGAATATTTAAAATATTCTTCTCTTTTTAGTCGATTTATTTCTTGTACTATAAAACTGCCTTCATCATACTCATTTTTAGCAGAATATATCTTTGGCAACTGTCCTACTTCATTATTAGTCCATAATTCTTTTTTATATTTAACTTCATTGTTTTTTATAACTGCATTTGCTGCCTTTAAAATATTTCCTGTACAACGATAATTTTGTTCCAATTTTATAATTTTAGTACCTGGAAAATCTCTTTCAAAGTTCAAAATATTTGAAATATCTGCTCCTCTAAATGAATATATTCCTTGGTCATTATCTCCTACGGCTGTAACGTTTCCATGTCTTGAAGCTAACATTGTTATTAATGTGAATTGAGACTTATTTGTATCTTGATATTCATCAACTAATATATATTGAAATTTCTCTGCATAATATTCAAGCACATCTGGATTTTCTAATAATATTTTTATTGTATAATTTATAATATCATCAAAATCTATAGCATTATTTTCTTTAAGTCTTTTTTGATATAATTCATAAACTTTTGCTATTTGTTCTTTTCTGTAATCTCCTATTGCACTAGCTGTATATGCTACAGGTTCCAACATTTCATTTTTTGCATTACTTATCTCAAATTGTACACTTCTATCTGTCATTTTTTTATCGTCTATTCCTAAATCTCTCATACACCCTTTTACCATAGTTTTTTGATCAGATGAATCAAATATTATAAATGATGTATCAAATCCTATTCTATCTATAAATCTTCTTAAAATTTTTACACATATAGAATGAAATGTTCCCATCCATATATCTTGTGCATCATCACCTACTAAATTTGCTATTCTTTCTTTCATTTCATTTGCTGCTTTATTTGTAAATGTTATTGCTAATATATTCCATGGTTTTACATTTTTTTCTTTCATTAAATATGCTATTTTATGTGTTAATACTTTTGTTTTTCCACTTCCTGCTCCTGCTATTACTAAACATGGCCCTTCTGTATTTACTACGGCTTCAAATTGTTTATCATTTAATCCTTTTAATAAGTCATTTTGTACTTCTGCCATTTTTATATCATCCTTCCAATTTATTTTTTCAAAACTCTGTTTGTATTTTACTATACAATTTCAAAAATTTCAATAGTTTATTACTATTTTAATTTATAAATATTTTGTCATTTTTTGTAGTCTTTACAGCTTGTAACTGTAATTAACCTCATAAGTTTAGTATAGAATAATAGTGGTTATTTTTTAGAATAGAGGTAATTAATATGAAAGTTAAAACTTTAAATGGAAATTTAAACATTATTGGTAAAAACTTAAGAAAATTTAGAAAACAACAAAAAATTTCACAACCCGAGATTTGCAGAAAACTTGACTTGATTGGAGTTACTATGTATATTTGTGATATTTACGAAATTGAATATGGTAAAAAAACTGTTAAAGATTTTGAAGCTCTTGCTTTTTGCAAAGTTTTAAATATCACTCTTGACGATTTATATTCTGGTACAGAAAAATATTATGAAGCATAATTATTGGCACAGGCCATTCCTGTGCCATATTATCATTTTTTAAGTCTTGCTATTAACCCAATTTTATATATTTAAGTTCATAGCAAACATCCCTATCAAAAATCCTAGTATATTGCCTATAGCAGTCATTCTGCCATGATATAATTGATTTGATTCAGGTATCAATTCACCTGATACTATATATAACATCGCTCCTGCTGCAAAACTTAAACATATTGCTATTACACTTGTTGATATTGTTCCCAAGATTGCACCAAAAAATGCACCAACCCCTGTTGTTACTCCTGACAATATTACATAAAATATAACTTTTATTTTTGACATTCCTCCATTTTTCATTGGAACCGCCATTGATATGCCTTCTGGTTGATATAAAAATAGGCAGTTTTAATCTTTACTTTTGGCTAATCTAATATTTAACATTAAATTAGCCTTATACTTTTTCTTTTAAGTTATTTAATTGTTTAAAATTGAAATATAAATCTACCTGTTTGTCTTGATGTATCTCTATTTTATTAATAATTACTTTCATAATTTCTGATGTTGGTTTATTTAGACTTAGAAAATCCTGTACAACACTTTTTATCTTCTCAGTATCATCTTGTTTTGCATCTTCTTTTTGCTGTTTAATTTCCATATATTCTTTTTCCTTTTGCTTTATTTCATCTCCAAATTTTTTCAATAATCTTTCATACATTTCTTCACTTATTTTATTATTTAATTTGTCTACATACATTTGATCAATATTGTTATTTATTAATTTTATCTCGTTTTCTAGTTTTTGAAGTATTTTTCCATAATCATATTTTATCATTCCCTTTTTTACTTCTAATTCTATTTTTTCACTATCTATTTTTTGAAATAAATTTTTAATATAATTAATTACTGTATCTTCTAAATTAGAATAGCTAAAACCATGTGATGTGCAAAGTTTTAATTTTGAATTTCTGCGATAATTGTTACATACCATATAATAATTACCATTCTTTTTTCCTCTTACTCCTATTTTATGTTTGCATTCATAACAAAAAAGTAAACCATCTAGTAAAAACTTATTTTTCTTTTCATTTCTATTATAGTTTTGAACTATTACCATTTTTTGAACAGCATCAAATATTTTTTTATCTATTATTGGTTCATGTGTATTTTCTACTTCTATCCATTTTTCTTCTGAATTTGGTCTAATTTTTCTATTTTTATAACTTATTCTACTTCTTTTATTTTGTACAGTTGTGCCTATATAAGCTTTATTTTTTAATATGTTTTTTACAGTTTTATTTTCCCAAAACGTTTCTTTATTATACCTTGATTTATTGGCTGTAGGAATATCATTATCATTTAAATAATCTCTTATAGTTCCAACTTGATTTCCATTGGATGCCATATTAAAAATATTCCTTACAATTTGAGCCTCTGGTTCATAAATTATTAATTTATTTTTATCTTTTAAATCTTTTATGTATCCAAGTGGTGTTTTTCCTCCCACCCATTTTCCTTGTTTTTGCATAGTGTGAAGTGCTGTTCTAATTTTTTTAGATAAGTCTTTAGAATACATATCATTTAATATTGATTTAAATGGTGCAATATCATTGTTGCCATTTGATGTTTCAAAAGTATCTATTCCATCTGTTACTGAAACATATCTTACATTATTTTCTGGAAACCATTTTTCTATATATTCGCCCGTTTCTATATAATCACGACCTAAACGAGATAAATCTTTTGTTACAACCATATTAATTTTTCCGTTTTCTATATCTTTTATCATTCTTTGAAAATCTGGTCTATTAAAATTCGTTCCTGTAAATCCTTGATCTATATATGTATCTATTAATTGGTACTTCCATCCTAATTTTTGCACATATTCTGTTAGTAATGTTCTTTGATTTTTTATACTTTCACTTTCATCATATCCTCTATCTACATCTTCTTTTGATAGCCTTATATAAATTGCTACTTTATATATTGTTTTTTCTATTTGTTCAAGCATTTTTCCTCCCTTATATGCTTAAGAACAAAAGCGGACATCAATAACTTTTGTAATTACAATAACATTTTAAAGTCCGCGTTTTTGTTCGCGTGCCAAATTTGCAAAGCAAATTTGTGTACATCATATGTTTAAATATTAAGAAAGTTATATAACTTTCTTAATATTCAAACAATTTGAATTTAATTTTATTATATCTTATTTAAGACAAAATTTTAATGCTCAAAAATATCCTTCTTTAAAATATTAATTATTAAATGTTTTATTACTCCTTCTAATTCTTCTCCTTTTTTATCGAAGTATATATTGATTTTGAAAGTTTCACTCATATTAACTCACTCTCCCTATACTATATATACATCTGTTTTCTTATAAAAATTCTCCCTTATTTTAAAATTTTTTTAAATTTTTTAAATGTGTACTCATTTGCTCATAAATAGTTTAAGGGTAGATATGCGATAGTTTTCACTATCACACACCTACCCTAGTGAGTAAAATATGTCATCTATTTTGTTTCAAAGCATTGGTATTGCTGATTTTTCTTATTATAAAAAATGTCCATTTTTCAAGTTTATTTTACTCAAAGATTTGGACATTTTTAACTTATACGCAATTTAATAAAAAGTAATGAAATATTTTGTTTTTGTGTAATATTTTTACAAAAATTTTATATTTTAAAATTTAGTTTTAGCAACAGCTTGTAGGTTGTCATTAAATTTTTATTTGTTATCATTAATCTTCTTGATTATAATACCATATATTAAATAAATTACTTGATATAGTGGAATAAACCAAAATAATTCAATTGTATATAATAAACCTATCATTATACCACTAAAAAAAGCTTCAAATCCATATATTAAATTTCCATTACTCATTGCAGGCATAGCCCAACCTGAATCAATACCATGAAAAAATAAATATATAGACCAAATAATCCAGCATATATAATATAATAAGCTAATTATAAAAATAAATTTAAAAATTGATATTCTTGTATTATTTTTTGTTTTCTCCATAGTTCTTCAGAACACTCCTTCTTTATTGTACAAAATCTTTATAAAAAATATTATATTCCTTATTTCCTTTAAAATTATTTCTCATCTTTAATATTTTTTAGTTAAAATTGATCCGTCATTCTTTAATCTTTCATCATCCATTACCCATCCTTTAATAGTAAAATCCTTTACTATTTGATTTGCCCATTTTCTAAATTGTATAGCTCTTTCATTATCTACTTTAAATCCTACTGCTATAATCATTTGAAGATTATAATGTATTACATTTCTTGAAATTTTTCTATTTCCCTCATCTTGAACTATTAAGAAATTCTTAATAGTTGATTTTTCTTCTAATTCCTTATCTTCATATATCTTTTTTATATGTTGATTAATTGCAGATGTTGATACACCATATAATACTGATAACATTTTTTGAGTTAACCAAATATTTTCATCTTCATATCTAAGTTCTACTCCATTTTCTCCAGCAGCTGCTACATATGTCAAATACTCAGCAGCACTTGAACGAATTAATTTATCTACTTTTTTCCCCTTATCATTTTTCATTTATTCTTCTTCCTCCACAACTTAATATTATATTTATTAATTTTATCCCGTTTTTTAGCTTTTGAATATCTTTATTATGGTAACTATTCAATAAATTTTTATTACATACTTTGCCAATAATAATATAAAATATTTTTGTCAACATCATAAACACCTATTTCCCAACCTGTTGCTTCTTCTTTTGTAAAATTATGTTTTTTGTTTTCATCACTTGTTCTACATACTAATTCATAATGGTAATATCCATTTTTTATTTCAAGCACTTCTTTATTGTATTCAAAATCATCTAGTATACTATCATCAAGTCTGTTTTTACTCCATTTCGAATTAGAGTCTAGTTTTTTTACTATGTCCTGTCCATTTTCTTTTGAAAATTCATATACATAATAATCTAGTCCATCATATTGAATTCCTTCTCTTACACTATAAATTTCTCTTTTAATATAATTTTCAGTCTTTACACCTAGTATATTACTATAATTATTATGTGTGCCATAAATATAACTTTTTAAATAATATAGTTTTTCATTTTTTAAATCAAGTATTGCATAAATCCCTTTATTATCATAATAATATAAGTTTTCTCTATCTAATTCTGTCCTTTCTTCACCTACTTCATCATAAAATCTTTTCATTTCATATTCATAAAATTTGTTTTTACTCCAATAACTACTTTTTTCCAATTTATTTCTAAATTTTTCATTTTCCCCAATTATATTTAATTTATAGACTTTGTATTTCATTAAAGCGTCATCTTCATATACAGTATAATAATTTATATTGTATGATTCTAGTGCTAGATCTAATTTTTTATAATCTTCATCTACCTTAAATGTTACTTTTGATATAATTATGTAAAAAATCAAAAACACTGTAATAGTTATCCATAATATAAATCCAAATTCTTTTAAGTCCTTTTTTATCAATATGAACACCACCCTATAACATTAAAATTCTCCTTCTTTCGTTTCAAATTTTATTTCAACATCATATACTTTTATAACTCCATATTTACTAGAGGCTACTCCTAAATTATTTAATGTTGTTGATAATATATCTTTCGTTTTACTGTTTTCTTCATCTGTATATTCTCTTAACTCTTTGAAATCTGTAAAATCATAGGTATCTTTAATTTCAATTTCTAAATTCCATTTATTATTTTCGTCTATTCTTCCTTTAACTAATAATGTTGCATCATGGAGAGCATAAAGTAAATCAGCATCATCAAATCTAATCAAAGTATCCTCTCTTGGAGATTTTTCGTCGACAATAAATTCTTTTTTTCCTTCTCCATATTTTTCTATTAATTGTTCTAGTTTTTTCTTAAATATCGGACTTTTAAGTAATATGTTTTTTATTTCTTCATCTTCTATTACTAAATCATTTGGTTCTTTTCCAAACATAGATAATGAATTTGTCAATAATTTAGCAGAAAGAGGCTTATTAGTAAATAGTCCTCCTATAACAACAATTTGCCAAAACATATATTGCATTGAGTAAAATACAATATATGCTATCTGATTATTTTTCTTTGTTAAATCAAATATAAAACTTAAACTTTTTATATAGCCATTAGCAACTTCTTCATCTATTTCTTTCCAGTTTATATTTTGAAAATCTTTTACAATCTTTTCAAATTTCTGGTAATAATTAAATAATTTATATATGTCATTTAGTGTAAAAGTCATTAATTCTACAGTATTTTTAGAAAAAGGCGCTATATTTTTTATATCCTTTAACATTTTTTCTTCTATATCTTTTAATGCATCAAAGTTCATATTCTTTAAATAATTTAGCGCTATGTATTTTTGTGTTAAATCATATTTCTTAGTTTTACTTAAGAAATATTTATGATTTTTCCAAGCAACTTTAGTACATAAATATAATTCCTTATTCCATACAAATCTAGGTGGCTTACGTATTCCTAATTCTCCATAAATGTTATCAAGGCATCCTCTTCCAAACATTTTATATTTATAGTCATATGGTTTATTGCATAATAAACATCTTTTTTCTTCCATAGATTTATCAATCCCCTTTATTACTATAAGTTATATTAATTATTCTATTTATATCATAATATCTTAAAATTTTCCATAAACTTACCAAATTTATGTTTTTCTTGATTTTATATCAAACATCTGTTTTTGTCAAGCTTAAAAAATAAATTTCAAAATTCTTTCAAACTCTGAAATTTATATATTTTTTTACAAATTCAAATTGTTTTATCACGCATACTATCTACTTTGAAATCTACCTTCTGGTATATCATGCAAACATATAGCAATTGCCAAACTAATCCCCAATTTTATAGATGCATTAAACCCTGAGCCTATTGCCAAACCTTCTGGAAAATTATGGATTGCAAGACCTATAGAAATAACTATTCCTGTTTTTAATAATTGATTCGATTTTATATTTCTAGATTTTTTATCTACAAATAAATCACAAAAAATCATTGTCCCAATCCCAATACATATTCCTAACAAAACCTGCAATATTCCACTTATTTCTAAAGCTTCTGGTATTAAATCAAAACATATAATTGCCATCATTAATCCTGAAGCAAATGACAAAATAAAACTTAAAAATTTATTAGAATTTTTCTTTACATATACTCCTATTAGTCCCCCTATTGTTGTTCCAAATGTGCCAAAAAACAAACCCATTAAAGTAGTTTTCAAAATTTGCAAATAACATCATCCTTTCTAAATAGAAAATATATAAATTTTCTATAATTAAACTCAGAATTATAATATACACTAAAATTCTGAGTTTTTATTTTATTATTCACTAAATTTTATGTCATACTTTAATGAGTTATGATTAATCATCTTCTCCTTTTAGTTTTTCTGCTCTATCTGCTGCAATTAAATTATCTATCATTTCATCTAAGTCACCATTCAAAAAGTTTTCCATTTGATAAATACTCATACCTATTCTATGATCTGTAATTCTTCCTTGAGGATAATTATATGTTCTTATTTTTTCACTTCTATCTCCTGAGCCTACTTGTGATTTTCTACTATTTGCAATTTCACTATCTTGTTTTTGTTTTTCAATTTCATATAATTTTGTTCTTAACATTCTCATAGCATTATCTCTATTTTGAAATTGAGATCTTTCTGTCTGACATTCTACCACAATTCCTGATGGTTCATGTATAAGTCTTACGGCTGATGAGGTTTTGTTTATATGTTGTCCACCTGCTCCTGAAGAACGGAATACTTCCATTTTTATATCTGCTGGATTTATTTCGATTTCTACATCTTCTACTACTGGTAACATAGCAACAGTTGCTGTAGAAGTATGAATTCTACCACTACTTTCTGTGTCTGGTACTCTTTGTACCCTATGAACACCACTTTCAAATTTTAAACGACTATATACTCCTTTTCCTGTTATCATAAAAGAAATTTCTTTATATCCTCCAAGACCTGTTTCATTTTCATTTAAGACTTCTAGTTTCCAGTGTTTCTTTTCTGCATACATTGTATACATTCTAAACAATGTCCCTGCAAATAATGCTGCCTCTTCGCCTCCTGCACCTGCACGAATTTCACATATAATATTTTTATCATCATCTGGATCTTTAGGGATTAGCAATATTTTTAATTCTTCTTCTATTTGTGGTAATTTTTCTTTTGCTTCATAAAATTCTGCTTCTGCTAATTCTTTCATTTCTGGATCCTGCATCATTTCTTTTGCTTCTTCCATATCTTGCTTTTCTTTTTTATATTCTCTATATTTTTGTACTACTTCTTCTATACTTGCATGTTCTTTCATTAATTTTTGCCATTCTGTTTGATTTGCAATTACATCAGGATCACTAATCATTTGAGTTAATTCGTCATATCTTTTTTCTACTAATTCTAATTTGTCAAACATCTATTAACATTCCTTTCTTTAATTTACTATTTGCTTTATAAATCCTTTATATACTTTCATATTTTACTATAAAAACGGCAAAAAATCAACTTGTTTTAACATTTAATAAAAGTTTTATCACCAAATTCTATTTTTCATCTAATTTTACAAAATTTAGACATCAATTTAAAATCAAAAACATTACTATTTTTAATTCAATGATATGAAATTATATTCAATTCCACAACCTTCTAGAATTGTTTGTTCCCTATCTGTACAAGTAAAAATTAATATTTGATTATTTTTGTACTTTTTACTAATTGTAATCAAGAAATTTTTTAATCGTTCATCATCAAAATAAGCAAATGCTTCATCAAGTATGATAGGTAAATTTTCTGTTGATAAATCTTTTATCATAGAAAGCCTAAGTGAAAGATATAATTGCTCAATTGTTCCAACACTTAATTGACTAGCTGATACATAATCACCTTTTTCAGTTTCAACAACTAAACCAGATTGTTCATTAAAATTAACATTTTTATATTTTCCCTCTGTAATATCTGAAATATTTTGTGATAAATTCTGTGTAAATTTTGGGGTAACTGTACTTTTCATTTTTTCATAACAATTATTTAAAACTTTTTTTGCTAATTCAAAACTGATATTTAATTTTTCTAACTGTTCTTTCTTTTGTTTTTGTATTTCATATTCTTCCTCAATATCTGCTAATCTGTCTAATTGTGGTTCAATATTATTTTTATCAAAATCAAATTTGTGTAAATCAAGTTTTGCATTAGAAATTTTTTCTTGTAATAATTGTATTTTAAATTGTATTTGGTCTATAGTTTTAATATTCAGAAATTCTTCACTTATATTTTTATGATATTTTATATAAATAAAATCTAATTTTTTTCTTTTTTCATTTTCTATTTTTTCTTCAATTTCTTTAATATTTTTTTCTATATTATTATTATCTTTTTCTAAATTTTTTATTTCATTTTCTATTAAATTTATTTTTTCTTTTATTATTTCTACTTTTTTCTTTTTCTCATTATATTTTTTAGCATTTTCTGCTTTTTGTTTTTTTCTATGAAAATACGCTAAAATAGAAATTAATATAATAATTGATAAAATACAAAAAATAGAAATTTTTGCAATTATATTTTTTAAAAAAATAAATTGTAAAATATTTATTAATACTAAAATAAAAATACTTATAAAAAATTTAAACTCATTTTTTTCATTTTTTATTTTTTTATTTTCAGAAAATTCTAAAATTAAATTTTTATTTTCTTCCTGAATTTTATCAATATTAAAATCATATTCATTAATTTTTGTTAAATTATTATTTTTTAATTGTTTTTGTAAATTTATTTTTTCTTGTTCACCTTTTAAATTTTCTAAAACATTTTTTATATCTTTATACATTTGCATTTCTAATTCTAAATCAGAAATCTCTTCTTTTTTATTTAATATGTTTTTTTCAATTTCATATTGTGAATTTTCATATTTTTCTAATTCATTTTTTTCTTGTTCTAATTCAGACATTTTTTTCTCAACTATGTTAATTGGCTTTTCCCTAGATCTTGCTGTCCCCACTTCATCTAATTGTCTTCTATTTATTCTATCCATTGCAATTCTAAAAGATGTATTATCATCTCCAGTTCCAACTAAATTAGCAATTTTTTGAATTAATATACCCTGCTCTGTTTTTCCTAATTTTACTTCTTGCTGATTAGATACAACTGTAGATAAAAATAAATTTTCATCAACTTTTGTTTGTTCATAAAAAAATTGATTTCCTAAAGATTTATCAATATTAAATTTATCTGATATATCTTCTTTCACTTCATTAAATATTTTTGGATTTTTTTTATTAAAATCTCTATATATTTCAAATTTTTCTCCATTATCTAATTTATAAGAAAGTCTACCTGAAAAATCGTCACTTGACCATGGAAAATATTTATCATAATCTGATAATTCTTTATTTTTTTTATTTTTACTTGTACCATAAAAACTATTTATTATATAATGCATTATAGTAGATTTTCCAGATTCGTTTTTTCCAAATATTATATTAATATTATCTCCAAATTTTATTTCTTTATCTTTTAATTTTCCATATGAATGTATATTTAATTGTTGTATTTTCATATAGTCCTCCTTTTTTATTTTAAAAGCAATTTTTTCACAACTAATAAATATTAATTATTTCTACACATATTTATTTAAGTGCTTCAAAAACTATTTCTACTGCTTTTTCCATAATTTCTTTTTCATCTTCTGATACATTGTCTAAACTGATTTTTTGATATATTTCTTTTGCAAATAAACCTTTTAATGTATTTTGATTAGAAATTTGTTCTAAATTAAAATTAATTTTTGTATTATTTTTTATTTTTATTATTCTTGGATTTTGAATTATTTTATATAATTCATATATTTCTATTTCAAAATTTCTTTTTCCTATTAAAATTATTTTTGCAAATTGATTATCTAAAATTAATTCCTCATTTATTTTTTCTATTAGTCCTTCTTTTGATAAAATAGTTGTTACATCTATTTCTTTTTCTATAAATTCTTTTTCATCTATTTTTATGAATTGAATTTTTGGTTCTAAATTTTTTTGAATTTCTCCAACTATCATTCCGTGTTTCCCTAGCTCATCAAATCCCATAGAAACTGTTGAACCTGGATATATAATTTTAGAAACTCCTTCTTTGTAACTAAAACTATTTAAAGATTTTTGTATATCACATTTTTCATCATAATTTGTTTTATGTATATGACCTAATGCAACATAATCAAATCCTTTTTCTTTTAAAATCTTTTCAGAAATTGGATTATAATTATTATCTTTTAAAACTGCACCATTTAATGTACCATGAATTATTAAAACATTTAATTTTTCTGGATTTTCTATATTTATTTTTTCTAAACCACATCCATCACAATAAAAATTATTAAACCCAAAACCATAAATATCAACATCTTCAGTAGAAATCCTTTCTATTTCTGGTCCAAATATTTTTACATTTTTACTCCACTTATATTGACTATAATAAGAATTCTTTAAATATGGATCATGATTACCTGGCGATATAAAAATTTTAGTATCTGGAATTTCCTCAAATAAATTATTTATATATTGTATTGTTGATTTTTTTATATATTTATTCTCATATAAATCACCTGAAATAAATAAATATGGTATTTTATTTTCTTTGATATAATCTATTACTTTTTTTAATGCTTTTCTCTGGTCCAATCTTCTAATATCTCCAAAACCTTCTCTATCAGCTAAATTTACAAAAGGACTATCAAAATGCATATCTGCTATATGTACAAATTTCATAATAAAATTGCTACCTCCCCCTCTTTAGTATGCGAACATTTGTATTGTATCACATATAAAAAAAAAGTCAAGAAAAAAGTAGAATTTTTTTAAATTCTACTTTTAAGTTAATATATGTATATGTTAAAATAATTTTCGAATGTGATTGGAATAATCTTAGAATTTCTTAAATAATTTCATGGAAAGCGTTCACGTCGAGCAAAGCGAGGACTAAGTGGAAGGGTGCCATTAAATTATTTTAGAAATTCTTAGGTTATGTATTGAACCGAGAAAATTATAAAAACATATACATATATTAACTTATAGCAAATTAATACATGTATATGTACTTTTAGTCATCAAGTGGCCCAAACAATTCATCAAACTTAGCCTCAAGTTCCTTTTGCAAATCATACTCATCCTCTTGAGGAAGAACCGGAGCATCATCAAAATCCTCCAAAGAAGAAACCTTAGAAGTCGAAGCCACTGCAGCAGGAACCTTTTCTGTCAAATCTTCCAAATCAGGAACTGGCACATCAATACTCACATTTTTATTCTCAGCAATTTTATTTTTATTCTCCAATACATCATCATCTTCAAACAAATCATCTAAAGAATCAACTTTCAAGTTTTCAATCTTTTTTTCTTCATTTTCTGGAACATATGGATTATAAGGATTATATTTTCTCCAATTTCCTCTTTGAATCTCACCTATATCATTATGACTAATTTGATGGCGAGCCAAATCTTTTGCCATAGGATGTTTAAAATAATAAAATTTTGGGGCCTTAACAGGTTTTAAACCTTTAACAAAAATTATACACTGATCTATATCCATTCTACGCAATTCATCTGGAGTCATTAACGCCCTAGCCATAACCTGATCAGAAATACTCTTACCTGTCTTATGATTTTGCTTATCTTTACTTATTGATATACTATCTCTTTCTATTGTCTTTTCACCTAATTGTTTTGAAAAATATTCAACAGTTTTATACGAGTTACTTCCTAAGAACAAGTGAGTATCACAGTTACCCATTATAGTTTCATAAGATTTTTCATAAACTGCTTCTAACTGATCAACATTTTGCAAAATTACACTAAAAGAAATTTTCCTACTTCTAGATGTTGAAATCTTTTTGTCGAAATCGGGTATTTTTCCTATATTAGCAAACTCATCTAATATAAAAAATGTTTGTTCCTTTAATCTACCACCATTCTGATCAGCAAAATCATATAATTGTTGAATCATCTGAGAAAAGAATATTGTCAATAAAAAGTCATATGCAGTATGAGTATCAGAAGAAATAACATAAACTGCTGTTCTTTGATTTCCTATTTCTTCAAAATCTATTGTATCTGTTGAAGTTAATTCTGCGATTTCCTTAGAATCAAATTTACCTAATTTTGATTGCAAAGTACTTAAAATAGAACTATACGTTTTTTCTGGTGCAATTTCAATAGATTTATAATACATTCTAGCAGGATGATCATATGGTAAAGCACTAATTAATTCAGTTAATAGATTGCTTCCTCCCTTAGCATTAGCAGCCCTTACCAATTCAGCACAACTAGCCAAGTTTTGTTCTTCCTTAGGTCTTGTTGCTAACAAATAATAAATCAAAGCCTTTAATAACATTTCAGCTGAATCATCCCAAAATGGTTCAGAACTTCCACCTTCTGATTTTTGTCCTTTTACAATAGTATTTGCAATAACATCTACATCTATTTCTGAAGATATATGCATCAAAGGATTATATCCATCACTAAATTGTGGTCTTACTAAATTCAAAACTTTAATTTTATAACCATGATCTCTTAGATAACCAGCTGTAGCATCATAAAGTTCACCCTTTGGATCAGTAAAAACATATGAACCTAACATCTGATATGCATTTGGTATTGAATAAGAAGCTGATTTACCAGAACCTGATCCACCGACTACTAATACATTAACATTACCTCTTTTATCAAGTGGTAGATAATTATTTTCTGCTAAAAGAAGTCCTTTATTTCTATCTAATATACTATATTGTTCACCATGTTGACTCCAGTCACTAGAACCATGTTCAATATCAGAATATTGATGTTTAGGTGCTGATTTTACAATACCTATAGTTACTGCAATTCCATATATAATTGTAAATCCAATTAATGTTGATACAAAATTCCCAGCAGCTCCATCTGAAAAAGTTTTTCCTAATGTTGAAAAAGGCTGCATTACATATTTAGTAAAGTTTTCAAAGAATTCCATAAGCCTAAAACCTTCATTTGAACTTGACTTAAAAATTGCATACGAAAAAGGCGAAACAAATACTATGGCTAAAAGAATCCATAGTACCGCGCCTATAATAATTTTTTTTCTATTTTTTTTCAATGCTCCCTCTACTTTGTAGTTCATACATATCACCTACTCATTTGTTTATTTATATATCTCTTTCTGTTCTATCATTAGTTCTAATCTGTTTAACTTTTCTTCCAGAATTTTTACGTTGCTCATCAATTTTCTTGAATTTTTCAGCATTTGCTTCTATAATTTGCCCATCTACAATTCTTATTGCTAATCCTGTTTCTGGATCATATCTACATTCATTATCTTTTGCAACTGTTTGCATTAATTCTTCCATAACATGTTCTGCTATATCATCTTTTTGAGCAATTGCTTTTACCTTTGTTGCATCTCCTGGTTTTTGACCTTCTTCTAATTGATTTTGCACTTCTGCTAATATAGAACAAACAATTTGTATTCTCATCTTATTGTCCTCTTTCTGAGCTCCTGTGCCTGCATTTCCCATTTAAAACTTCCTCCTTAATCATCTTTTTTGTCTCTAATTTCAAAGGCAAAATAAGATTTATATGGTTTTAATTTACACTTACCTTTCACTTCATTTGTTTTTTCATCAAAATAAAGAACTGGCTTTACTTCTTCCGTTGTTTCTGGGTCTATAATACATATTGGCCTTTTTAAGTTAGGTGTATAACGGAAATTTTTATATTCTGTTTCTGTTTCCGTATACAAACTATCAAGTTTTAGTGGCATTGGTTTTTTAGAAATTGAAATTTTATTATTTTCTAAAAGTGCCATATTTACAACCACTCTGTCCTTTCCAAAAGACAAAATTACCAATTGATCTTCATCTTCTGATGGATTATCAATATAAAAAGTTTTCTTAGTATTTTCCCCTCTTATCTCTGATGTAAAATCTAATCTTTGTATTGTGAATTTTGGTGAATTATCTAAAAATTCTTTTTCTGTTCTATTTACTTGGTATATTACTGTTCTAACATCTTTAGGATCTGTTATACTAAAGTGTTTTCCTTGCCACATATCCATTTTATGACACCCCTTTTCTATGATTTTACACATAGCTTGTCTTTTGCATGTCCACTTCTAATTATACCTAAAAACAAGCCTTTTGTCAATAAAAATTATGTAAATTTATAATTCTATATTAATTAATCATTTAATTTAAATCTATGTTCTAGGGTTAAAAGATGATACTTTTTGTAATTGCTCATATAAGCTTTTTTCTTGTTCTGTTAAACTCTTTGGAACAACTATTTTTACCTCTGCTACTAAATCACCTCTTGCACCTTCACCATTTTTATATCCTTTATTTGGAATCCTTAATTTTTCGCCACTTTGTATTCCTTGTGGAATATATATTTTAGTTTGACTATCAACTGTAGATATATTTACTCTAGCTCCCAAAGTAGCTTCCCATGGTGTAAGAAATAAATCTGTATATAAATCCATTCCTTCTAATCTAAATTTACTATTATTTTGAATGTTCATTTTTATATACATATCACCATTTTTTCCACCATTTTTTCCATCTTTTCCTTGTCCTATAAGTCTAATTTTTTCCCCATTTTGTATGCCTTTAGGAATAGTGACAGAAATTATTCTATTTTTTCCACTAGATTCTTTTAATGAAATCTTTTTTTCTGTTCCAAAATAAGCTTCATCTAATTGTATATCTATTTCAGTTTCTACATCTTCTCCTCTAGTAGCTTCTTTATTTTCTTGCTTTTCTGTATTCTCATCAACATTTCCCAAAAATATTTGAAAGATTGATTCTTTACTTTTTAGTTTTTTTTGCTTATTTCTTATATGATATGTATTCCATGTCCTATCATATTTTCTTTTACTAGCTGGTACAGATAAAACTCTATATGCTTCATTTATATCTTTTATTCTTTCTTCTGCTAATTTATCTCCTACATTTAAATCTGGATGATTTTTTTTAGCAGATATTCTATAAGCTGTTTTTATTTCATTTATTGATACCCTACTTGTTTCTAACCCAAGTATTTTATAATAATCTTTAAATTTCATTGAACATCCTCCAAACGCAGACATTATCAATCTTGTACTCAAATTAAGAATTTTTTAAGTCTGCATATTTGCTCACACATAAAACTTTCTCTAACAAATTTATGTATAAAGTGTGTATATTCTAGGAAATTTATATAAATTTCCCAGGACGTAATTGGTAGCCTCATTATATCATGAGTTTGAAAAAATTTCAACAAATTTGTTACATAACTCAAAAAACTTCATTCCATTAGAAGCTTTAAATAATATAACATCCTCTGATTTAACAGATTTTATTAAATAATTTAAAATTTCTTCCTTATTTTCAAAATATTTAACTTGTTCTAATTTTCCACTTTTTGCTTCTTCTGCAACAAATTTAGAATACTCTCCACAACAAAGTAAAACATCAACATCACTATTAGCAACAGCTTTACCAATTTTTCTGTGCATTTCTTCAGCAAAATCTCCTAATTCAAAAACATCTCCTAAAACAGCAATTTTTCTGCGGTTTTTATATCCACTTAAACAACTAAGTGATGCCTGAATAGATTCAAAACTTGCATTATAAGCATCATTTATAACAGTAACTCCATTTAGCAAATTTTCAACTTCCATCCTTTTTTTAGTCAAAGAAAATGTTTCTATTCCATTTTTTATTTTATCATTTTCAATTCCTAATAATTTGCCTGCAAGAATAGCACACAAAGCATTATACACAAAATGAATTCCACCAACTGGAACATTTACATCAAAAAATTCCTCTTTTCCATTATTAATCAAATGGCAAGCAAAGCTACTTCCGTTTTCCTTTAAATCTATATCTGTTGCCCAAACTTCACATTCATTTTGTATTTCTTTATCACCTTTAATGGCAAATGAATGAATTTTTAATTCTGGATTTTTTTCATTATCTTTTTGCCATTTTCCAAGTAAATCATTATCTTGATTAACTATAATCTCTTTATTATCCATTCCTTCTAAAATCTCTAATTTAGATTTTAAAATATTTTCTCTTGAGCCTAAATTTCCAATATGTGATGTTCCTATATTTGTAATGATTGCTAAATCTGGTTTAGCAATATTTGTAAGCACTCTAATTTCTCCAAAATGGTTCATTCCCATTTCTACAACTGCAACTTCTTGATCTGTTAAACGCAATAAAGTTAATGGCAATCCTATATGATTATTATAATTTCCCATTGTTTTTAATGTTTTATATTTTTGTGCAATAACATTTGCCACCATATCTTTTGTACTGGTTTTTCCAACACTACCTGTAATTGCAACAACCTTTAAATTTTTCCCAAATAATTCTCTCTTATATTTAGCTATTTTTTGCAATGCTATTAAACTATCCTCAACAATTATAATTGTTTTATCTTGCCATTTGGTTAATAATTTTTCTTCTATTTTAATTGGATTTATAATAACAATATTTCCTCCATTTTTAAATGCTTCTTCCCAATATTCACTACCATCTATTGTTTCTGCTTTTATTCCTATATATACATCGTTTTCTTTCATCACTCTTGTATCATAAGAAAACTCGCCACAAACTGCTTCAAGATTTCCCTGCAACAACTTACCTCCTGTTATTTCTAATATATCTTTTACTTTCATTTCTGTTGACATATATACCCTACCTTTCTATCTTTAATTTTTAATGATTAAAATCTAACTGTCAATGTATTTTCACTTCTTTAATATATGTATTTTATTTTTATTCATTCTAATACAAATTCTATTTAAAATCAAGATTTTAAAAAATTTAAAAAACAAAATAGCATTAGCACTTATTTAAACATTTTAAAGACCGCGTATTTGTTCGTGCACAAAATTTTCAAAAAAAGTGTAAAATGTAATAGAAAATTGTAAAATATCATGTTATAATATAAAAGTAGGTTTATAGGTATCCTTTAAAAATCTAAATATAATTACAAGGATGACAATAATATGCCAAATGAAGTAATAGCCAAAAATCTTGAAAAAATAGACAGTAATAATACAAGTTTAGAAAATAAAAACATAGATATTATAAATTCAAAAGAAGAAAATACAGCTGAAAAAGCAGATAATATAATTTCAGAAGAAAAATCAAATACTACCAATTTAGAACCAAAAACAGCTGAAGAGTCAAATAAAATAAAATCAGAATCAAAAGAAGTTGAAGAAACAAATTCATCAACACATAATAATGACATTGAAAATCATACTACTGTATTACAAATATTTTTAATATTAGCCTCAATTCTCCTTGCTATATTTTTAGTATGTTTTTTAACGTTTACAATTTTTAATACAAAAAGCAATAAAATAATTTCAAATATATATATTCAAAATAATGATGTGTCAAAATTAACACAAGAAGAAGCAGCTAAAAAAATCAATAATTTAATAACAAGTAAAATACCAGAAGAAATAACTTTAAAACATAATGATTACGAAACTTCTATTTCAACAAAAGAACTAAATATTCAATTTGATACCACAACAGCAGTAAACACAGCTTATAAAATAGGAAGAACTGGAAACTTACTGCAAAATGATTTAACAATATTACAAACACTTTTAAATAAAACAGATATATCTCTTACTTTAACTTTAGACACAGAAATATTAAAAAAGCAATTACAAGATATATCTGGAAAATTACCTGACAAAGTTAAAGAAAGTAGTTATTACATAGAAGGTACAAACCTAATTTTAACAAAAGGAGAAACTGGAGCTGTTGTTGATGTAGATAAAACCGCTTCTGATATTATAGAACAAATTCAAAATTTGAATATAAAAAATAATACTATAGAAATATCTACTAATCAAAAATTCCCTAGTGCTCTAAACATTGACAGTATTCATTCTGAATTATATTCTGAACCCAAAGATGCATATTTTACCCAAAATCCATATGCAATCTTCCCAAGTGAAAATGGCGTTGATTTTGCAATTAGTGTAGATGAAGCAAAAGCTATGCTACAAGAAGATAAAGATGAATATTCAATACCTTTAAAGGTTCTTTACCCAAGTGTAACAACAAATATGCTAGGTACAGAAGCATTCCCAAATTTACTATCACAATATTCAACAAGATATTCTACTAGAGATCAAAAAAGAACGACTAATTTAAAATTGGCTGCTAATAAAATAAATGGCACTGTACTAATGCCTGGTGAAACTTTTTCTTATAATAAAGTTGTTGGAGAAAGAACGATTGCAGCCGGATATCAGGAAGCTCCTATTTATGTAAGTGGAAAAGTTGTTGATGGTCTAGGTGGCGGGATTTGTCAGATTACTACAACTCTATATAATGCTGTAGTTTATGCAAATTTAGATATTGTAGAAAGAAGCAATCATCAATTTGTTCCTTCTTATGCTCCTGCAAGCCGTGATGCTACTGTTGTTTATGGCTCTATTGATTTTAAATTTAAAAATAACCGCGATTATCCTATTAAAATTGTTTGCTCTGTTCAAAATGGTATTGCTAATTTTCAAATTTATGGTTTAAAAACTGATAATGATTATGAAGTTACTATTTCTAATCGAATTACCTCTACTACTTCTAATGCCATCTACTCAGAAGCTTACAAAATTTTGAAACAAAATGGTCAAGTTGTTAGTTCTTCTTTGCTTTCTCAAGATGTTTATAAAAGACATTAATATAAGAAATTCTTCATTGTTGAAGAATTTCTTTTTTATCAATTTTATTATATTTTTACATTGTTAAGACCCCATTTGGAGTATCTTTAATAACTAAAATATCTTCTTCTCTACCATTTTCAGCATTAATATATACCAAAAACTCAGTATCATCTACTTTCCCCTTAAACTCATAACACAAAATCTCAGTTTTCCATTCTGTAGGAATATATGCCAAACCTTCACTTTCTATATTAAGTTGTTTATTTAAAGTTTTTTTAGCGTCTTCTTTAGAAATTTTTACTTTAGAAATGTCTCTAGTAATATGATTATTTAAATATCCTGTAGTTTCAATACCTAAAACTTCCCCATTATCTAAAGCTACTTTAACTTTAATTAAATCTGGATACATTACAACACCATCTTGATTATAAGCATAATTTATAGTCATTATTCCATCTTGTTTTAAATAATATGTTTCCTTCATATTTTCAAAACCATGTTTAGTCAAAAAATCTTTTCCAATGTTATCAGCATCATCTTGAGAAATTATCTCAGAAGTAACTTCTCTATCATAATTCATATAAATTACATGTCCACCTTTTTGAGAAATAGAAACACTTACATTTTTATCATCATTAGTTTGAACAGAAAATGTATAAGAGGGAATTGTTGCATTTTCTGATAATCCCAGACTTGAAATCTCTTTTATTTTATCTTGATTGATTAATTGGGTTACAACTTGCTTTGCTTTTTCTTCATCAACATTTTCTCCTGTTAATCCCTTCTTTTCCTCATTAGTTAAATGCTCAGAAAATGCTCCATCATAAATTAAGCCTGAATATTCATGAAAATTTTCTTCTAAATTACTAAATCCATCTTTACTTTCTGTACTTACCTGTTGCGCAAAAGCTGCATTACCTTTTTTAGTTAGTTCTCCCCATTTAATTCTTCCTGAATTAATATCTTCAGACAACTGATTTAAAATACTTTCTAATTCTAAACTATAATCATGTAAATCTTTCAAGTTCTTTAAGTCTTCTTCCCCTAAACTTTCATCATAAATATTTTTGCGTGATAAAGAATAACTATAATCACTTACTTGATTTAGAAATTTTTGAGTTTTTTCAAGTTCTTGACTTTCTATTGGTAATCTTGATAAATATGTTTGTGCCATATTAGCTTCTCTCCATAAACTAGTTAATGTCTCTGCTCCATGCTGTGGTGTTGTTGATATTAATGATTTTGCCAAATATGTTTCTACATTTTCTACATAATCTACCAATTCATAAAATGCCATGTTGTAAGTATTTTCTGAAACTTGTCTTGCTTGTACTTGTTTTTGATATAATAGAATACCTAAAATAATTATTATTAAAAAAAATACTCCTATCACACTAAGCATATGTCCCTTTTTTAATCTATCTACCCAATCTTGAATTTTATTCATATAAATTTTCATTCCTTTCCCTTATTGAAATTTTTATAAATTAAATTTTGCTTACAACTTTTTTTATTATTTGCAAAATCTGTGTTTACCTATTGTTTTTACTAATGGTCTTGACCATATCCATTTATTAGTTGCTGTTGCAGGATTAAAATAATATATGCATCCACCTGTTGGATCCCATCCATTCATTGCATCTCTAGCAGCTTTATATACTGTTGAATTTTCTGCTATTGGCTGATTTATTTGTCCATCTGATACTGCTGTAAATGCTCCTGATTGATATATTACTCCTGCTATTGTGTTTGGGAATTGCGAGCTCTTTACACGATTTAAAATAACAGCTCCTACTGCAACTTGCCCCTCATATTGTTCTCCTCTTGCTTCTCCATTAATGGCCCTTGCCATCAACTGTACATCTGATGTAGAATTCGTACTTTTCGCATATGTTATACTAGAATATTTTTTATTACTCTTTTTAGATATGTTTTCCACAAATAAACCACACAATGTGAATAACATTATTATCAATAAACTTATTAATATTTTTTTTATCTTTTTCAAATTATCACCTCTTACTATATTTTGTAATTTTTTCAAAAAAATATACATTAATTTTTTTAATTGCTTGTTTTTTTACAAAATATATTATATAGTAATAATCATAGAAAATGACAGATATATTTTGCCAGTTAAAGTTAATATAGATTGAGAGGAAAATATGTATACAGATAAAAAGAAAATTATAATATTTTATGCATCATATGGAGGTGGACACCTAAATGCTGCAAAATCAATAGAAACATGTTTAAAAACAGAACATCCAAACTTTGAAGTTGAACTAATAGATTGCATGAAATATGTAAATATAGGTATCGAAAAAATCACAACAACAGCATACAGAGAAATCACAAAAAAAATGCCATGGGCATGGGGAAAATTATATGCAGATTCTCAAAAAGGAATATTAGCACATTTATCTAGCAGAACAAATAAATTTTTTGCAATAAAATTGCTAAAATTATTAAGAGAAAAACAACCAGATATAATAATTTCAACACATTTTTTTGGAAGTCAAATGTGCAGTTATCTAAAAAGAAAAGGAAAAATAAATGCAAAATTAGCAACAATAATGACAGACTTTGCTCCACATGGCCAATGGCTAATTGGTAGTGATAACATTGACTATTATTTCGTTGCTCATCAAGGTATGAAAAAATATTTAATATCACAAAATATTTCTGAAGAAAAAATATTTGTTACAGGTATTCCTATTTCAAATAGATTCTTATTAGATTTTAATAAGCAAGAAATATTAGAAAGTTTTAATCTACCTGAAAATAGAAAAAACATTTTGTTTTTTGGAGGAGGAGAATTTGGTCTAGGAAAAGCTAAAACCGTAGAAATCTTTGAATCCCTAGTAAAAAATATAAACAATAATTATTCTATTATTGCTGTTGCCGGAAAAAATGAAAAAATGAAACAACATTTTGAGGAAGTCGTTTCTAAACATAACAAACAAGAATATGTGCGTGTACTTGGTTTTACTAATCAAGTTCCAGAATTAATGCACATCTGTGAATTTGTTATTACAAAACCGGGTGGACTTACAACTTCAGAAAGTTTAGCATGTAATTTACCAATGGTTATTATTAATCCACTTCCTGGTCAAGAAGAAGAAAATGCCGAACTTCTTGTAAAAAATAATATTGCTATTTGGATAAAAAAAGATGATAATCCTCAAGTAATTTTCGAACAACTTTTTTCAAATCCAGAAAAATTGAAAACTATGAAAGAAAATACAAATATTTTAGCTAAACCTTTTTCAACTAAAAATATTTGCGAAATTATATTAAAATAAAATCCACTAAACTAAATTAATACTTATTTAAAACATTTTTAAAGAGCCTCACTTCAAAGTTTGGCTCTTTTATCTATTAAAATTTGCTTTATTTAATAACAAATCTTTTATTAAATTTCCCTTCTACCTTCTAGTGCCTTCGTCAAAGTAACTTCATCAGTATACTCTAAGTCTCCTCCAACAGGAACTCCATGAGCAATTCTAGTAACCTTAATTCCTAAAGGTTTAATTAATTTAGACAAATACATAGCTGTTGCTTCACCTTCAACTCTAGGATTTGTAGCTAATATAACTTCTTTAACTTGTCCATCCATAAGTCTAGAAAGCAATTCTTTAATTTTAATATCATCTGGTCCCACACCATTCATCGGAGAGATAGAACCATGTAAAACATGATATACACCTTTAAATTCATGTGTTTTTTCCATTGCCACAATATCTCTTACATCTTCAACTACACATATAGAAGATGCATCTCTTTTTGGATTGCTGCAAATTGGACATGGATCAGTATCTGAAATATTAAAACATTTGCTGCAATATTTCAAATTTTTCTTTGCTTCTAATATAGAATTTACAAATTTGTTTGTTTCTTCCTCTGTTGAATTTAATATATAAAATGCAAGTCTAGCAGCAGTCTTATGACCAATGCTAGGCAACCTTTCAAAACTTTCTATTAGTCTTTCTATTGATGGTGAATATAATGACATTTCATTCACACCCTTTCCCTAAAGCATATATCATTTGCTATGATAAAATTATTTAACAGCTCTTACTATTATGAAATTTTATACCAGTAGTAAAAATTACATTAAACCAGGTATATTAAATTTACCAAGCTCAGCAGCTTGAGCAGAATCAACTTTTCTTAAAGCTTCATTAACACAAGTTAAAATTAAATCTTCTAGCATTTCTACATCATCTGGATCAACTACATCTTTTTGAATTTTAATTTCTTTTAAAGTTTTATCTCCTGAAACTTTAACACTAATAGCTCCTCCACCAGCAGTTGCATCAAACTCTTTTTGAGCTAATTCTTCTTGTGATTTTTCCATACTTGCTTGCATTTTTTTAGCTTCTTTCATCAAATTATTTATATTCATTCCTCCGAATCCGCCCATACCTCCTGGGAATCCACCTCTTTTTGCCATTTTTATCACATTCCTTTCACTTATATTTTTAATAAATTAGTAATTTTATATTTTCATATTTTAAGAACCTTCAGAACAAAAGCGGACATTAATAACATTGGCACTTATTAGAACATTTTAAAGTCCACGTATTTGTTCGCGCGCGAAATTTGCAAAGCAAATATCGCGGCATTGTTATTTTTATGCTTAATCAATTATATTTAACGGTATATTTGCATCATTTGCAAAATTTTGTAAATTTTGCTCAGCCGTAAGCTTTGTTGACATTACATTTGATGTATCTACATATTTAATATGCATTTCTTTGCCACAAGCCATTGAAACTAATTTAGTTAATTCTTTTACATTTTCTTGTTTTTCTAAAACTGTTTTTCCAAAAGGTGTCAACCCTTTAGAAAATTCGATACCAACTGTCATATCATTTATTTCTTTTGCTTGCGTATTTATCAGATTTGTATATAAAACAATTCTTCCATTATTTTTTAAACTCCCCAATATGTCTGGCCATGCTTTAGCAATACCATCACTTGATGCTTTTATTTTTATATCTGGTCTTGTTGATACATTTTTTTGTGCACTATTTGTCCTTAAATTATTAGATTGCACATTATTTACACTAACACTATTTGTTGCTTGACTACTAGGCATTTGTACTGTTTGAGTAGCTCCTGCTGGAGCTGGAGTTGTATAAACCACTTGCTGCACTTGTGTAAATTCTTCTGGCTTAGCACATAATTTTATCATTTCTGCTTGGAAAACCACACTTTTTTGATTAGACCATTTTATCCTACTTTGTAATTCAGACAATTGATATATTAATTGTACTAATCTCATTTTAGGAACTTCAGTAGATATATTTTTTATTTGCTCCAATTCATTTTGGTTATATAAATCCAATTTTTTTGTACTTTGAAATACCAATATATCTTTTACATATTTAATCATTTCAAATAAAAAATTGTCTAAGTCTTTTCCTTGATTTAAAATATCATTTGTACTTTGTATTGCATTATCAACATTATATTCAAATATAGCTTTTATAATGTTATTAACAAAATCAAATTTAGGAATTCCTACCAAATCTTTTATTTTATCTTCATCTATTTTGTTTTCTCCATCTTGTATACATCTTTCCAAAATAGATAATGCATCTCTCATTGCCCCTTCTGATAAAACTGCTATAATTTGAAGTGCTCCTTCTGTTATTTCTATATTGCTTTCGTCACAAACAATTTTTAATCTTTTTATTATATCCTCATTTGATATTCTTTTAAAATCAAATCTTTGACATCTTGATAAAATTGTTGCTGGCAATTTTTGTGGCTCTGTTGTTGCCAAAATAAATTTTACATGTTCTGGTGGTTCTTCTAATGTTTTTAATAGTGCATTAAATGCTGCTATTGAAAGCATATGAACCTCATCTATTATATATACTCTATATTTTGCTTTTGTTGGTAAAAAATTTACTTCTTCTCTTATACTTCTAACATCTTCAACACCATTATTAGAGGCTGCATCCATTTCTACAATATCTGTCAAAGATCCATTTATTGCTGCTTTGCAGATTTCACATTCATTACATGGCTCTCCGTCTTTTTGATTTAAGCAGTTTATTGCTCTTGCCAAAATTTTTGCAGATGATGTTTTTCCTGTCCCTCTTCCTCCATTAAACAAATATGCATGGCCTACTCTATTAGCCATAATTTGATTTCTTAGTGTTCTTGTTATATGTTCCTGACCAACCATTTCTTCAAAAGTCATTGGCCTAAATTTTCTATAAAGAGCTGTGTACCCCACTCCTATCACATCCTTTATACAACAAAAATGGTAAGGTCTTAATCTCTCTATAGAGAGCACTCCACACAAAAGTATCTACTTATTGCTGCTTCCTTCCGGATCTGACAAGGTTCATAGGCTCCTGTCGGATTACTCTCTATACAAAGATTAAATCCTTTACCATCTGTATTATATACTGATTTATAATTTTTGGCAAGTACTTTTTTACTATTCTTTAATTCTTTTAAAAACATATTTGCTCATATCCGTAAATTCTTTTGATGCAGTTCCATTTTCTATAACATCTTCTAATGGCAATTCTAACGGAATTAAGGCTTTATATATTTTACCAGAATCTAATTTTATTGAAATATCAAATTTGATATTTATTTTTAATTCTTCTAAAGAAATATTTGCTTTTTTTAATAATTCATTATGATTAATTTTTTCATCATTTGCCACATAATTTGCAATATCACAATTACTACAACGGAAAGCCATAATTCCACCTTGATTTGTGATTTTCATTTCTTTCATATCTGCTTTTTCTGCTACTTCATATTTTAAATCTTTTACAATATTTTCTTCTAAATTAGAAAATATCGTATTGGGATTTTCAATATCTGGCCTAAATATTTTCAGTGTTCCTTTTTCATTTTCTTTACTGACTTCTATATTATCTATATTTATCTCTTTTATAGTTTCTTTCTTTTCAGCTTCACTATATTCTGGATTTTTGTCTACATATAAATATATATCATTGTCTTGGTTTATTGTAAAATTCCATTGATTTCCTTCTACTTTTTCTTCTTTGTCATTTCCTTGAGTTGAACTTATTATTGATATTTTTGAAAGTATATATGGCATATTTGTTTCGCCTTCTACTTCATATTTTACACTTGTTATCCAAACTGCAAATATTACAATAAATATAATAAATAATAAAATCCCTATGTGAAAAAATTTATTGTTTGTTATTCTTTTTATATCAAATTTCATTATTTATCACATTCCCTTCTTTTTTCTTTTGCTTTGCTAATCGCAAGTCTTTAAAAAAGTCTTTTAGTATTTGCTCACATTCTTCTTCTAACACTCCTGATTCATATTCTACTTTGTGATTAAATGTGTAATCTTCTAGTAAATTAAAAACAGAACCTATTGCTCCTGTTTTTAAATCATGTGTTCCATAATATATTTTTTTTATTCTTGACTGTATTATTGCTCCTGCACACATTGCACATGGCTCTAATGTTACATACATCTCACAGTCTAGCAGTCTCCATGATTGTAATTTTTTACTTGCTTTTTGTATTGCTATTATTTCTGCATGTTTCGTTGTGTCTGTTTTGCTTTCTTTTAAGTTATGCCCTCTTGCTATTATTTTTCCGTCTTTTACTATTACACATCCTACTGGTACTTCTAGTTTTTCATATGCTTTTTTGGCTTCTTTTAACGCTTCTTTCATGAATTTTTCTTGCATTGTTTGCTTTCCTTTCCAATAGCACATTTTATAATATTAAAATTTTTCATCTAGCCTTTTTCTTACTTTTTCATGGTGTTCCCAG
>CAKPOI010000005.1 GCA_934169775.1 uncultured Clostridia bacterium | reverse complement strand
GCAAATGTGAATCTTGTAATGGCAAATGCTACAATAACTTATGATGAGCAAATTCTAAATCAAGAAAAAATAGAAAAGCTTATAAAACAAGCAGGCTTTAAAAGTTTAGGAATATTTAAAGAATTCAATATAGAAAAAAATAATAAAAAAGAAAAAATTCAATTTATTATTTTTACAATTTTAGCAATAGTTACTATGTATATATCTATGGGACACATGATTGGCTTACCAACTTTAAAAGTTTTAAGTCCAGAACATAATCCTATAAATTATGCTGTTAGTTTATTAATTTTAACAATAGCATTTTTTGGATATGGATATGATATTTTAAAAAACGGTTATAAAAATTTAATTCATAAAATACCAAATATGGATACACTTGTTACAATTGGTGTTGTAAGTAGCTTTATTTATAGTTTATATAGTATGTATATGATTATAAAAGGAAATATGCATTATACAATGAATTTATATTTTGAATCAGCAGCAATAGTTATTTATTTTGTTAAACTCGGAAGATACATTGATGGCATAAGCAAAGACAAAACAAAAGATGCAATAAAAAAATTAGTTGAAATTACTCCAAATAAAGCAATAATTGAAGAAAATGGAATTCAAAAAGAAGTAACACTTGACGAAATAAAAAAAGGCAATATTGTAATTTCAAAAGCAGGAGACAAAATTGCAGTAGATGGTGAAATTATAGAAGGAAACACACATTTAGATGAATCATTTATCACAGGAGAAAGTAAACCAGTAACAAAAAATATTGGAGACAAAGTAATAGCAGGAAGTTTAAATTATGATGGCTTTATAAAATATAAGGCTGAAAAAATTGGAAAAGAATCAACAGTATCAGAAATAGTAAAATTAGTTATAGAAGCAAGTAATACAAAAGCACCAATAGCAAAAATTGCTGATAAAATCTCAGGATATTTTGTTCCAGTAGTCATTATAATAGCTATAATAAGTTTTATTATGTATTTAATTTTAGGATATGATTTTGGAACAGCATTAAGCACATTTGTTACTATATTAGTAGTTGCTTGTCCTTGCAGTTTAGGTTTAGCAACACCACTTGCAATAGTTATAAGTGAAGGAAAATGTGCAAGCAATGGAATACTAGTAAAAAAGAGTGAAATATTAGAAAATGCTTCAAAAATTAACACTATAGTATTTGACAAAACAGGCACATTAACTTATGGAAGATTAAGAATTTCACAAATATACAATTATAGTAAATTGTCAGAAAAGGAACTAATTAGACTTGCAGGAAGTATTGAAGAAAAATCTAGCCACCCAATAGGAAAAGCATTTGTAGAATATATGCAAGAAAATAAAATTTTAAAATCAGATGTAAAAAATATTAAAAATATTGCAGGATATGGATTAGTTGGAGAAGTTGATAATAAAAAAATAATATTAGGAAACAGAAAGATAATAGAAAAATTTGCTATTGAAAATAATCATTTGGAAGATGAAAAAATATTAGCACTTAATGGAAATAGTATCATTTATGTTGCAAATGAAAAAGAAATTTTAGCATTAATAGGAGTAAATGATATTGTAAGAAAAAATGCAAAAGATGTTATAAATCAATTAAAAAACCATAATATTAAAACTATAATGTTGACTGGAGACAACAAAGAAACAGCAGAAAAAATAGGCAAAGAACTTGGAATAACTAAAGTAATTTCAAATGTTCTACCATCTCAGAAATCAGAAACAATAAAAAAATTAAAAGAAGATGGAAATATAGTTATGATGTGTGGTGATGGAATAAACGACAGCCCGGCATTAACAAACGCAGATATTGGTGTAAGTGTAAAAAGTGGAACTGATATTGCTATGGATTCAAGTGATGTTATTTTAACTAAAAATGATTTGAATTCAATATTAAAATTGATTAAAATTAGTGAAAAAACAATAAGAAATATAAAGCAAAACTTATTTTGGGCATTTTTCTATAATTGTTTGATGATACCTGTTGCGATAGGATTATTAAAGCCTTTTGGAATTTCTATAAATCCAATGATTGCAAGTTTAGCAATGGTATTTAGTAGTTTAACTGTTATTTTAAATGCTTTAAGATTAAGAAAGAATAAATAATAAAACTTAAAAATATGTAATGAGGCAAGGTATCAAATGATGTCTTGCTTTTGTTATGTGAAAATCTTACAAAAAATGTAATGTTCATATTAAACAAAATATGATATAATGCTAATGGAGGTTAGCAAAATGCAAAAAATACTAATAATAGAAGATGATGAAAAATTAAGAGAAGAATTAGAAACATTTCTAAACAGAAATGGACTTCTAGCAACAAGTCTAAAAAAATTTGACAATGCACTAAAAGACATATTAGAAGCAAAAGCAGACTTATTATTAATCGATATAAATTTACCATACACAGATGGAGAATTTATTTGTAAAGAAATAAGAAAAACATCCAATGTACCTATCATAATGGTAACAAGCAGAGATAACGAAATAGATGAATTATTATCATTAAATTATGGTGCAGATCAATATGTAACAAAGCCATATAATATCCAAATACTACTTGCCAAAATAGTCGGACTATTAAAAAGAAACCAAAATGCAGGAAATAATCCAGATAAAAAAGACTGTGGGAGCTTTATATTAAATACAGCAGGAAGAATTATAGAAAAAGAAGATAAAAAAATAGAATTAACAAAAAATGAATATAAAATATTAGAATATTTAGTATTACATAGACAACAAGTAATATCAAGAGATGAAATAATGGACTACTTATGGGAAAGTGAAGAATTTGTCGATGATAATACTTTAAATGTTAATATTAAAAGACTAAGGACAAAACTAGAAGAACTAGGAATAATGAATCAAATTGAAACAAGAAGGGGACAAGGGTATATATTAAAATGAATTTTAAAGAATTTATAAAAGAAAAAATATTATTGATTTTCTTAATATTATTTATAATAGCAAGTTCGGAAATATTATTATTGCCATATCGACAAATTGAAATATTTGTAAGGATTTACATTGCAATATGTCCAATTATAATTATAGGTATTGATATTATTATAGAATATAGAAAAAAGAGCAATTTTTATAATGAATTAAAACATAATTTAGAAAAACTAGATACCAAGTATCTAATATCAGAAATAATAAACACTCCAGATTTCATTGAAGGTAAAATATTAAAAAACACTATACGAGAAACTGGAAAATCTATGCTAGAAAATGTAAATTCATATAAACAATTACAAGAAGATTATAAGGAATATATAGAATTATGGATTCATGAAATAAAAATTCCTATTGCTACTAGCAAACTAATTATTGAAAATAATAAAAATGAAATAACTAAAAGTATTGATGAAGAACTAGACGAAATTGAAAACTATACAGAACAAGCATTGTTTTATGCTAGAAGCAATACAGCAAATAAAGATTATATTGTAACAAAATCAAACTTAAAAGAAATAGTAAATGGAGCAATATTAAAAAGTAAAAGAGCATTGCTTTCAAATAAAGTAAGCATAGAATTGCATAATCTGGAAAAAGAAGTTTTTACAGATAGCAAATGGGCTACTTTTATAATAAATCAAATCATACAAAATTCAATTAAATATTCTAAAAAAGAAAATAAAAAGATAGAAATATATGCTAAATCAAATAATGAGAATATCATTTTATATATAAAAGATAATGGAATTGGAATAAAAAAAGGAGAAATTACAAGAGTTTTTGAGAAAGGCTTTACAGGTGAAAATGGGAGAATTATAAATAAGAAATCTACTGGTATAGGATTGTATTTATGCCAAAAATTATGTAATAAATTAGGTTTAGGAATAGAATTAAACTCAGAAAAAAATATAGGCACAGAAGTTAGAATTATATTTCCTAAAAGTAGTTACATTGAGCTAAAATAAAGGCGTGCTTTTGGCACGTCAATTAAAATTTCCACAAAATCAAGATGATTTATAGAATCTTACAAAAATGTAATGTTATTGTAAGGAAAATCGATGGCAACTATAAAAAAATAAATTTATAATGTAGATATACAAAAATTGAAAGGAGATTTTTTAGATGGAAAATGTATTAGAAGTAAAAAACATAGAAAAATACTATGGAAACAAATCTAATTTAACAAAAGCAATAGATAATATTAGCTTTAATGTAAAAAATGGAGAATTTGTAGGAATTATGGGAGCAAGTGGCTCTGGCAAAACTACACTTTTAAATTGTGTATCTACTATTGATAGAGTAACAGCAGGTCATATCATTATAAATGGAGAAGATATCACAAAACTAAAGGGAAACAAATTAAATAAATTTAGGAGAGAAGAATTAGGATTTATATTTCAAGACTTTAACTTATTAGATACTTTAACAATTTATGAGAATATAGCTTTAGCATTAACAATCCAAAAAGTAAATGCATCAGAAATAAATAATCGAGTTCACGAAATAGCTAAAAAGTTAGACATCTCAGGAATAATGAATAAATATCCTTATCAAGTATCAGGAGGACAAAAACAAAGATGTGCAGCAGCAAGAGCAATAATTACAAATCCTAAAATAGTATTAGCAGATGAGCCAACTGGAGCGTTAGACAGTAAATCAGCAAAACAATTGCTAATGACTTTTGACTATTTACATCAAAAACTAAAGGCAACAATTTTAATGGTAACACACGATGCTTTTACAGCTAGTTATGCAGATAGAATTATATTTATAAAAGATGGAAAGATTTTTAATGAATTAGTTAAGGGAAATGATACAAGAAAACAATTTTTTGAAAAAATAATAGAGGTACAAACACTTCTTGGAGGTGATTTGAACGATGTTATTTAAGTTATCAATAAGAAACATGAAAAAAAGTTTTAAAGACTATGCGATATATTTTCTAACACTAGTATTAGGTGTAGCAATATTTTATATGTTTAACTCAATAGATAGTCAACAAGCAATGCTAGAAGTATCACAATCAACAAGAGACATTATAAAACTTATGATAAGCATGCTAGGGTATGTATCAGTATTTGTTGCAGTAGTATTAGGATTACTAATTGTATATGCAAATAATTTTTTAATTAATAGAAGAAAAAAAGAATTTGGAATATATATGACCTTAGGAATGGGAAAAAGGCAAATATCAAAAATAATACTTATAGAAACAATATTAGTAGGGATTATGTCACTAATTGTAGGTCTAATTATAGGAGTATTTGCATCACAATTCATGTCAATATTAGTTGCTAAAATGTTTGAGGCAGATATGAGCAAATTTCAGTTTGTATTTTCAAGTGATAGCTGTATAAAAACCTGTATCTATTTTGCTGTAATGTATATTGCAGTAATGTTTTTTAATACATTTACAGTTTCAAGATATAAATTAATCAATTTATTAAATGCAAGCAAGAAAAACGAAAAAGTAAAAATAAAAAATCCTATTGTGTGTATATTAGTATTTTTGGGAGCAGCAACTCTACTTGGATATGCTTATTGGAAAGTAACAGGAGATGTCAGTAGCTTAACAACAACAGACAAAATTTTACCACCTATTTTAATGGGAATACTTGGAACAGTAGCTGTATTTTGGTCTTTATCAGGATTTATAATACAAGTTGTTCAAAAAATGAAAAATACGTATTTAAAAGATACAAATATGTTTGTATTAAGACAAATAAACAATAAAATCAACACAATGGTAGCAAGTATGAGTGTTATATGCTTAATGTTATTTATGACAATATCAATACTTTCTTCAAGTCTAGCACTAAGAAATACAATGCAAAGAGAATTGAGCGAAATGACACCAGTAGACCTAAATTTATATAAAACAACTAATTTACCAGAGAAATATTTACAATATGGAACTTATGGAAAAGAAATAACATCAACACCTGAAGCAAGAGCGGATTCAAAAATACCTATTACTGAAACTTTAAAAAATAATGGGCTAGATATGAATAATCTAAAAGATGTAGTGGAAATACCAGTATATGCTACAAATAATTTAACTATGAAAGATTTTTTTGGAGAAAATTATGAAAAAGTAAAAACACAATTTTCAATGATTAATTATGGTGCATTAGAAGAAATTGTAAAAATATCAGATTATAATAAAATAGCAAAATTATATGGAATAGAACAATACGAATTAAATGATGATGAATATATAGTTATTTGTGACTATGATAATATGGCAGAAATAAGAAACCAAGTATTAAGTGAAAAAGGACATAAACTTACAATAGCAGGAAAAGAATATAAATCTAAATATACAAACTGTAAAAATGGATATATAGAAATGGCAGCAAATCATATCAATACAGGAATTATATTAGTTCCAGATAATTGCAAATTAACAGAAGATATAAAAGAAAAATATTTATTAGTAGCAAATTATAATGCTGGTACAAAAGAGGAAAAAGAAGAAATAGAAAAAATATTTGTAAATAACGATTCAAAATTGGTACAAAATTTAGATCAGAAAGGTATAAATATTGATGGAAGAACAAAAATATCTATTATGGAATCAAGTGCAGGATTGGCAACTATTGTAACATTTATAGCAATTTACTTAGGAATTATATTCTTAATTGCAAGTTCAGCTATTTTAGCTCTAAAACAATTAACAGATAGTTCAGATAATAAACAAAGATATACTATTTTAAGAAAAATTGGTTGTGATGAAAAAATGATAAATAAAGCATTATTTAGGCAAATTGGAATATTCTTTGGAGTTCCACTTATTCTTGCAATTATACATTCTATATTTGGAATACAATTTGCAATTTCAATAATGTCAGGGTTAGCAAGTAAAAAAGATTTATTGCCATCAGCTATTGCAACTGTTGTTATTATTGGTATAATTTATGGTGCATATTTCTTGGCTACATACTTGGGTAGCAAAAATATTATTAAAGAGGAGGAATAGTATAGTTTATGCTTATTAATGAAGAAAAATAAACAATAGACGGTCAAGTTTAACATATGTTCTATTTTATTTTCAAAGAACTACTTGAAATATAGTAGTTCTTTTTGATATAATTCTAACAGCCAATATATTTAATTATTAGGAGTGAAAAATGATTTAATATGGATAAATTAAAAAGGAAGGATAATAATGATTGATTCAAAGGCAGGAATAATAGGATTAGCAATAGGAGATGCAATGGGAGTACCATTAGAATTCTCAATAAGAGAACAATTAATGCAAAATCCAACAACCGAGATGGAAGGATATGGAAGCCATAATGTTCCCAAAGGAAGTTGGTCAGATGACACATCAATGACACTTGCAACAATAGATGCAATAATACAAGAAAAAAGCATAAATTATAATACAATAGCAACTAATTTTTTAGAATGGATGAAAAACGCAAAATACACAGCTAATGGTAAAGTTTTCGATATAGGAAGAACAAGTTTAACAGCAATTTCAAAATTTGAAAGCAAACAAGAAATTGCTGAAAAATGTGGAGGAATTAATGAACTAGACAATGGAAATGGTTCTATAATGAGAATACTACCATTAGTATATTATTGTTATTCAAAAAATATGGAAGAAAAAGAAATATATGAAGTGGTAAAAAATGTATCTTCAATTACTCATAGACATGAAATAAGCATAATGGGATGTTTTATATATGTCATGTATGGTATTGAATTACTAAATAACAAAAACTTATTAGACGCATATAAAATTATAAAGAAAATAAAATATAATACATATTTCTCTAAAGAAACAATCAACAAATATGATAGAATTTTAAAACACAATATAAAAAAGTATGCATTAAATGATATAAAATCAACAGGATTTGTAATAAATACTTTAGAAACAACTTTATGGGTATTATTAAATACCGAAACATATAACCAATCAATAATTGGAGCAATAAACTTAGGAGATGATACAGATACAATTGGAGCATGTGTAGGAGGACTTGCAGGTATATATTATGGATTTGAAAACATAAATAAAACATGGCAAAAAGATTTATTAAAGTATGAATATATAGTTAATTTATGTAATAAATTTAATGAAGTACTAAATAATAATTAAAGGAAAGAAAATATGTATGGAAGAAAATGAAATTATAGTTTTAATCAAATCAGATAGTATAATTCTAAAATATCCAAGATGTAAAATTGAAACAGGTGCTTTTATTGGAAAAAATGGATATACTACAAATAAACAAGAAGGAGATGGATGTACACCAATTGGCAAGTTCTCTATAGGTTTAATGTTGGGCATGCATGATAAAATTTTAAACCAAAATTATAATTATGCAAAAATAAATTCCAGCATGTATTGGGTAGATGATTGCAAATCCAAATATTATAATCAACTAATAGACATAAGCAAAACAACAAAAGATTGGAATAGTGCAGAACATTTAATAGATTATCCAGTTCAATATGAATATTTAATAGAAATAAAAAGCAATCCATCAAATATACATAATAAAGGAAGTGCAATATTTTTACATTGTAGCAATAATAGTGCAACTCAAGGATGTATAGCAATAAACAGAAAAGACATGAAAAAAATAGTAAACAATATAGATATAAAAACAACAATAAATATATGCTTGGAGGAAACTCCTAAAACAAAAGAGGAGTTTGCACTTATTAGAATATAATTGAAGAAAGTACCAAATTATTTTAGTACTTTCTTTAATTTTGCAACAAAAAAACCTTCATATAATTCAGATGGAGCAATACATAAAGTACCATTTATAGAAGTAGGCAAAAAAGGAACATTTGCAAATAAATCTTTATTAATTGGTATAATCTGCACTTGTTTTAAATCAAGAAACTTTTGAATAATATTTTCATTTTCCATAGCTAATATAGAACATGTAGAATATACAATTTCATGACCAGGTTTTAACAACTTTATAGCTTTTGCTAAAAGCTGATTTTGGAATTTAGCAGAACGATTAATAAGATCTTTAGAAAAACTTTTTTCTAAATTCAAATCAAAAGAATTTATTGTTCCACTACCACTACAAGGAGCATCTAGCAAAATTTTATCAAAAGAGAAAAAATCATCCAGATTTCTAGCATCTTTTACCATTACATTAACTCTATTAGCACCTTGTTTATCGATATTGTATTTTAATCTTTCAGCTCTAATTTTATTTTTCTCACAAGCAGTTATAAATGATTTGTTATTAGAAAGTGCAAGCATTTCAGTTGTTTTTCCACCAGGAGCTGCAGTCATATCCAAAATATTTTCATTTTCTTTTGGTTCCAAAATTATAGGCGGAATCATTGAAGATAAACTTTGCAAATATACATAACCATTTTTATATAGTTCTAACTTTCTAATTTGTTCTTCAGAAACATCTTTTAAAATCAAAGCGCTGGAATACCAAGGAATTTCAGTATAATTAATATGTAAATCATTCAATAAATTTTTTATATATACAATATCTGTTTTTAAAGTATTTATTCTTAAACTTAAAGATCTTTTTTGAGAATATCCATTTATAATTTTTTCAGTTATATCTTTTCCATATTGATCTAATAACAAATCTTCTAAAAAATTTGGTATATTATTCATTTTGACAATCAATCCTTTCTATATGCTTTTGCAAATATATAAATATGATACTAAAGATGCAACAATATGTAAAGTATTTATGGTAAAAATATTGAAAAACAAATAAAAATATTATATAATACACGTAAATAATAAAGTATAACTCGAAACTATAATTATGGAATCGAAAGGAATTGTGAGACAAAATGAAAAAAAAGAAAAAGAAGATTTATAATGAGCGGATATTGGATTTTATCAAGAATATGTGTGAAATAAATTATACAATTATTGCATATCTATGCATGTCAGGAGGATTTGGCCTAATACTTAATTATATATCTGTAGCAATAGGAAAGACTAATGACGTAAAAATGTATGCCTTGGCAATAACATTTCATGCAGTAATAGCTATAATTATTTATTGTTTTATTTATTTTAATACAGAAAAACTTGAATACTATATATTTTTGGAGGACTTTTTTCAATATATAGGAACATGTTTAGTATTATTATTTAATATAAGAGTTTGGTTGTATTTTATAGTAAGCATTTTTTTCTTTAACAAATTGACAGGTTATATGGATAGAATATATATGGATTTCTTTGATGAAGATACAGCATGTAAAGATATTAACTGTTTGCCAATTATACGGATTTTCATAGTATTTATTATTCCAGTATTATTTTTAGAATTTTCTATTTTTGTTTTTTTAAAAGTATCATTATTATTAAAAATAATTGTATCAGCCATTATAATTAGAATGTTAAGCATGACAGTATAACACTAATAAGGGGCTGTAAAAAAAGTCCAGTAGAAAAATGAGTGAAGAATTTCACTCATTTTTCATTTTAAAAACGCCATAATTATTGAACAATATGGCGTTTATGGTATAATTATTACATGAAAAAAACAAATCATACCAATATATATTATAAACCAAAACAATTAAAATTACCACTAGAAATTGAAAAAATTATAGAAATTTCTGATCCAGTATATAGTTTTTGTGAAATTGTTGATTGTATTGACTTAAATTTATATTTTGCAAAGAAAGGTTTGCAAAACAGGTCGACCAAGATATAATCGTACAAATTTGCTTAAAGTTATATTATTTTCATTTATGGAAAATGGGTATTTATCATTAAGAGGAATAGAAAAATCATGTAAAACAGACATAAGATATATGTATCTTTTAGAAGATATGAAAGCCCCAACATTTGCAACAATTGGAAATTTTATTAAAGATGAATTAACAAATTCAATAGAAGAGATTTTTTTATCAATAAATAAAGTTATATTTGAAAAGAATAATGTAGACATTAATCATACATATATTGATGGAACAAAAATTGAAGCAAATGCAAACAAATATACATGGGTATGGAAAAAATCATGTATAAAAAATAGAGATAAAACATTTAATAAAATATCTGAAATAATAGAAAAAATAAACAACGAAAACTTATCTGTTATGAGAATAAAATTTGAAAAGCGTACAGAATATGCAATAGAATACATAGATGAAATTTTAAATAAATATAAAGAATTAGTAAAAATTGATGAAAGTACATTTGTACATGGAAAAGGTTGTAGAAAAACCAAATATCAAAGAAAATATGAGAAGTTAAAAGAATATAAAGAAAAATTGATTCAATATGCAAAACACATAGAAATATGTGGAGAAAAAAGAGGAAGTTATTCAAAAACAGATAAGAGTGCAACATTTATGAGAATTAAGAGAGATTATATGGGAAATGATCAACTTTTACCAGCATATAATATGCAGGTAGCAGTATGTGATGAATATATTGCAACAGTTGATGTTAAGCAATATGCATCAGATATGGATTGTTTTGTTCCACTAATGGAAAAATTTAATAAACAATATGGAAAATATCCCCAATATCCAGTTGCAGATGCAGGATATGGTTCATTTAATAATTACATATATTGTGAACAACATGGAATGGAAAAATATATGAAGTTTACAATGTTTGAAAAAGAAACAAAAGACCAGAAATATAGAGATAATCCATATAGAGCAAGGAATTTCATACAAGATGAAATGGGAACATTAATATGTCCAAAAGGACGAAAGTTTAAGTATAAACAAGAAATACATGTAAAAGGAAATAAATATGGTCGTACAGAAGAAATATATGAGTGCGAAAGTTGTGAAAATTGTGAGCATAAGAAGGATTGTTGTCCAAAAGCAAAGAACAATAGAAGCATAAGAATAAATCGAGAATTAACATCAATCCATGAAGAAGTTTTGAAAAATTTGTGTTCAATCCAAGGAGCACTACTTTGTATGAATAGAAGTATTCAAGCAGAAGGAACATTTGGAATTATAAAAAGTGATAAATCGTATAAAAGATTACGTAGAAAAGGACTTGAAAATGTAATTTTAGAATTTACATTAATAGCTTGTGGATTCAATTTATATAAATATCATAATAAAATAAATAGAATAAAAGAGTGTGCATAATTTAATTCACAAAATGTTTTACATAACACAGATATGTCGCCATATCTGCTTTTTGCATGTTAAAAAATAAGTATTTATAAAAAATAATAAAATAAAAATATTAAAAAGTAAAATGAAAATGCAAAAATGAGATTTGAGTTAAAATAATAATTCAAATCTCATTTTTTTGTTGGACTTTTTTTACAGCCCCTTATTAATATGTATATAAAATATTAATTTAATAGCAACATTGACAAATCAACAGCCATGATGTAAAATAAGCATGTTATTAAACAATAATTTATAACTTTATAGGAGGTAATAGTTATGTATATGGGAGAAGATACTTGCAATTTACTAATAAAAGCAAAGAATATTTCAAAACGGAATGGATTTGGATATATTCCAAAAATAATTCTTTTTGGAACTCTAGCACTTGAAGATAGTCCATTACACACATACTTAATAAATAAGGGGCTGGATAATATTAAGATTGCGAAACAAGTAAAAAGATTGTATAATAAATATTTTAAAGAAGAAAAAGAACGATTAGAACTTTTTGAGAACAGTAAAGAAATGATTAGAGAGATCCAGCTTAAAGGAAAAAATAAAAATATAGAAGATTTTGATCCTGCTGAGGATTATAAATATATTTTTCAATCAATAAAAATAGGTATAAGCGATATGGATCAGGAAAATGTAGAACTATTTGTTGTCACAACTGAAACATCTAAAATTATAATAATAGCTGCAGATATAGCAAAAAATATGTTCGAGTCTTCTGAAATAACTAATTCACATATGTTAGCTTCAATTTATAAATTTATGCCAGACATTTGTGAGGAATTTATCAAATCTTGTTTAGACACAGAGACATTTAACGCCTAATAAAAAAAGAATGATATCAAAAAATGAATTGGAAAAAGTCTTTTCAGATTCTCAAAGTCCTGAATTTATTACAACAGAACTTTGAAAAAAGTAACTAAAATATCTCAATAAGCACTACATAATGTAGTGCTTTATTAATATTCTAGGGAAAAATATGAAACATTCTGATTTCATAACACTTTGTTCTAATAAAAATATATTGAAAACTGAATAAATATAATATATAATACACATAATTAATAAATTCTATAAAAAATTATAAGATAAATAGAAAGGAATCCAACAAGATGGATAAAGAAAAAATAAAAAAAATTCACAAGAAAATAGAGGTAATATCGGAAAATATGAAAAAAGACCATATTAGTGAAAGTGCTGCACAATGTTCATATTATACAATATTATCATTTATACCATTTATAATATTATTAATAACATTAATACAATATACAGGTATAGAGCCACAAACACTATTTAATGTAATATCAAAAATAATACCATCAAGTATGAATGAAATGGTATTAGGAATCGTACAAGAAGTATACTCAAAATCACTAGGAACAATATCAATATCGATAATATTTACAATATGGGCAGCAGGAAAAGGATTGTATGCGCTAACAAGTGGATTACAAGTTATATACAATGCGGAAGATAAAAAAATATCATCATTATATTTACGAATAAAAGCTGTTGTAGAAACCTTAGTTTTTATTGTTTTAATTGTCACAGGACTAATTGCATTAGTATTTGGAAATGAAGTTATTAAAATTATACAAAATCATTTTGGAACAATGGAAAACTATAATATAATATCTTCAATAATAACAGAGATAGGATTAATAGTATTTACATTTATAATATTCTTATTGTTATACAAATTCATGCCTAAACATAAAGTTTCTTTTAAAAGCCAATTATATGGTGCAATATTTGGAGCTATAGCATTAAACATTATTTCTTTTGTATTTTCAAGATATTTATTAATATTTAAAGGATTTTCTTTAACATATGGAAGTTTATCTACACTTATGCTTATTATGATGTGGACATATTCATGTTTTTACACAGTTTTTTTAGGAGCAGAACTTAATAAATTAAAACACTAATATTAGACAAAAATATTGAAAATATGGCCAAAATAGTATATAATACAAAAGTAACCTGTAAAAAGTAGAAACCCTATAAATATAGGATCGAAAGGAAGGGGAAGACCTATGAAAAAAAGAATAATGAGATTAGCAAAGACAATTGAAAACGGCGAATATTGTATCATATTATATTTTATGCTTATGGTATCAAATGCTTTGTTTTGGTATGAAAGAGATATACGGAATACTGGAATTATCATAGCACTTATTGCATTTCAAACTCTTTATATGTATTTTATTGGAGGAAACACTGAAAAAGAGGTAGACAAAGCCATTAGAAATTTTCTAATTTTAAATATAATATTATTTGTTATAATATTTATTTTTAATTGCAAAGTAATGATAGGGTATATAAGTTCCATATTGATAATTGTTGTATTAATGCAACTTGCAAGCTCAATATATAAAAAATGCAAAGACAGGCCGGAGCAAATAAAAACTTTGGAAGTAATAGAGATAGGATGTCTTTTATCAATACCAATAGTATTTTTTGGAATATCACTGTTATTTTTCATAAAAGAAGCATTATTTTTTAGATTAATAACAATGATAGTAATTGATTTAGCAATTCTATATTTCTTAGGATTTTTCAAAGAGCAATAATATTTCAAAATTCTTTTTATGATTTTACAAAAATCAAATTTGTATGTAGGCACTAACTTTTTAATGTTGGTGCTTATATTATTAAAAAATTCAAGGAAGGAATGAATAAAAATGAGTCTTAATCAATTTTCAAGAACAGAATTATTGATAGGAAAAGAAGGAATAGAAAAACTAAATAAATCAAAAGTAGCAATATTTGGACTAGGAGGAGTAGGCTCATTTGTAGTTGAAGGACTAGTAAGAGCAGGAGTAGAAAACTTTGTATTAATAGATGATGACAAAATTTGCCTAACAAATTTAAACAGGCAAATAATAGCAACAAGAAAAACAATAGGTAAATATAAAGTTGAAGTAGAAAAAGAAAGAATATTAGAAATAAATCCAAATGCAAATGTAGAAATACACCAAGAATTTTTTATGCCCGATTCAGATACAAAAATAATTCAAAAAGATTTAACATATGTAATTGATTGCATAGATACAGTTACAGCAAAAATCGAAATTATAAAACAATGTACAGAAATTGGTGTACCAGTTATATCTGCATTAGGAACAGGAAACAAATTAGATCCATCAAAATTCGAAATAACAGATATTTATAAAACGAGTGTATGTCCATTAGCCAAAGTAATGAGAAAAGAATTAAGAAAAAGAAATATAGAAAACTTAAAAGTAATATATTCTAAAGAAGAACCAATAAAACCAGAGCAAACAAGTGAAAGCAGTTGTAAGACAAATTGCATATGCCCTCCAGGCACAAAAAGAAAATGTTCAATTAGAAATCAAGTTCCTGGTAGTATATCTTTTGTTCCATCCGTTGCAGGACTGATGATTGCAGGTGAAGTTGTTAGAGATATTATAAAATAGATATATAAGAACCAAGTTTAACATTAATAATACAACATTCAAAAATTGGGTTAGAATAAAATTCATTTTAGCAAAAAGGAGAAAAATATTAATTATGGAAAGATATGAAGAAATAGAAAAAAGCATAGTAACAACATATCGTAAAAAAATATGGAGTAAATTTATAAAAGGAATAAAAGAATTTGAAATGATTCAAGATGGAGATAAAATTGCAGTATGTATTTCAGGAGGAAAAGATTCAATGTTACTTGCTAAATGTATGCAAGAATTAAAAAAACATAGAAAAATGAATTTTGAATTAGTATTTTTAGTAATGGACCCAGGCTATAATCCAGTAAATAGGCAAAAAATAATAGATAATGCCAAAATATTAAATATACCAATAACTATATTTGAAAGTAATATATTTGATGTAGTAGCAAAAATTGAAGATCATCCATGTTATGTATGTGCAAGAATGAGAAGAGGATTTTTGTACAGAGAAGCACAAAGGTTAGGATGTAACAAAATAGCTTTAGGACATCACTTTGATGATGTAGTAGAAACAATTTTAATGGGCATGCTATATGGTGCACAAATGCAAACAATGATGCCTAAATTACATAGTACATATCATAAAGGAATGCAGTTAATTCGACCATTATATTATGTTAAGGAAGACGATATAATAAAATGGGCAAAAAGAAATGAATTAGACTTTATAAAATGTGCATGTAAAGTTACAGAACAAAATGCAAAAAACGAATCTAATGTTTCAAAAAGAGAAGAAATGAAAAAGCTATTAAACCAATTAAGAAGTGTATATGATAAAGTTGATATGAATATTTATAATAGTACAAAAAATGTTAATTTAAATACTATTATCTCTTATGTCAAAGATGGTGAAGTACATCATTTTATGGATGATTATGAAGAAAAAATATAAATAATTATAAGCATATTTTATTTATGATACAGGCAAAGACAAAAAATATAAAGGAGAGTGATGTTATGTTAGAACTAGAAGAAAATGCAAAAAATTTAATAGACTTAAATAAAAAATTAAAAGAATTGGGTGAATCTCTTTGACATAGTCAAATTAGAAAAAGAACTACAAGAATTAGAAAATCAAACAACTAATCCTGATTTTTGGAATGATTCAAAAAATTCTGGAAGTGTGTTAGGAAAAATAAAAAATATAAAATCAAAATGTGAAAATTATAGAAAAATAGAAAAAGAGTTAAAAAATTTAATAGAACTATCAGACTTGTTGCAGATAGAATTTGATGAAGATATGGCAAAAGAAATAATAAAAAATACAAAAAGTGTAAATAAGGAAATAGAAAAACTAGAAATAGCAACATTATTTTCTGGCAAATATGACAACATGAATTCAATAGTAACAATACATCCAGGAGCAGGTGGAACAGAATCACAAGATTGGGCAGAAATGTTATATAGAATGTATAATAGATGGGCAATGCAAAATGATTTCACAATAAAAGAATTAGATTATCTTGAAGGAGAAGAAGCGGGACTAAAAAGTGTTACTTTTGAAGTAATAGGAGAAAATTCATATGGTTACATGAAATGTGAAAAAGGTGTACACAGATTAGTTAGAATTTCACCATTTGACAGTGGAGGCAGAAGACATACATCATTTGCATCAGTAGAGGTATTGCCAGAAATTACAGATGATATTCAAATAGATATAAATCCAGATGATTTAAGAGTAGATACTTATAGAGCATCAGGAGCAGGTGGACAACATATAAATAAAACATCATCAGCAGTAAGAATAACTCATATACCAACAAATACAGTTGTAGCATGCCAGTCAGAACGTTCACAGATTCAAAACAGAGAAACTGCAATGAAAATGCTAAAGTCAAAATTATTAGACTTAAAAGAAAAAGAGCAAAAAGAAAAAATAGAAGACTTAAAAGGTGAACAAAAAGACATAGCTTGGGGCAGCCAAATACGTTCTTATGTTTTTTGCCCATATACAATGGTAAAAGATCATAGAACAAATTATGAAGTTGGCAATGTTCAAAGTGTTATGGATGGAGATTTAAATGGATTTATGGAGAGCTATTTAAAGCAATATTAACAAAAAGTCTTAACATTTTTATTATAACAGAAGTAAATCAATAAGATTTTGACAATGTTTAGAACTTTACATAATTTGACTTTGGATAGAAAATTTGTTATAATATGAAAAAAGTACAAAGGAGGTTTTGCTATGGGATTCCGGGCAAGCAAAATACAAATCAGATACATACAATCAGAAACATTGGAAGTACAAGGAGAATACAACAAAGACATTTTTCCGTATATTCAAAAGGGATATGACATTACAAGAAAATTCAAAGATACATGGATACTTACAAAACGTGCAAAACCATATGTAAAAATGATATGTGAAAGTGACGATGATCAGGAAGAAGACAGAGTTTTTATGATAAATATGAAATTTCAAATTTTGCAATATTATGGAAGGGATAGAATCTCTCAAAAACTATTGGAACAATTTGAAAAGGATTTTAATTCAGAAAAGTTTGAACTCTGTACAGAAGACGGATTAGATGTAAAAATTATAGCAAAACAATGAGAGAGGCAAATGCCTCTCTTTTATATTATAATGTCCGTTTTTGTTCTATTATATGGAAGCTTAAAAAATCAAATAAATAAGATGTTTTTGAATTCAGTCTAAAAAGCACTTTATGCTGCAATTTTCATATAATAAAAGAAGTAGTATTGAAAATTCAAACTACTTGTACAAACAAAAAGGAATGTGATTTTTAATGGATACAATAGTATTAAAATTTGGAGGAAGCTCAGTAGCAGACAATGAAAAGTTAAAAATTGTAGCTAATAAAATAATAGGATTATATAATAAGCAAAACAATATAGTTGTTGTAGTTTCAGCTCAAGGCAAAACAACAGACAAATTAATAGAACAGGCAAAAGAGTTATCACAATCTCCTAAAAACAGAGAAATGGATGTATTACTAAGTACAGGAGAACAAGTAACCATTGCAAAATTAAGTATATTATTAAATGATATGGGATATGAAGCGATATCATTGACAGGATGGCAAGCAGGAATATACACAAATAATACAAATCAAAATTCTATAATCGAAAAAATAGATACATCAAGAATTGAAGAAGAACTAGAAAAAAGGAAAATAGTAATAATTGCTGGATTTCAAGGATATAACGAAAATTTGGATATTACTACTTTCGGAAGGGGAGGCTCAGATACAACAGCAGTTGCAATTGCTGCAGCACTTAAAGCTAAAAATTGCTATATTTTTTCTGATGTTGATGGAGTATATACAACAGATCCAAATAAATTAGCAGAAGCAAAAAAAATACCAGCTTTATCATATGCAGAAATGTTAGAGATATCAAGTGAAGGAGCAAAAGTGCTGCATGGAAGATGTATAGAAATAGCAGAAAAATATAAAATACCAGTTATAACAAAATCAACCTTTAACAACAAAGCCGGAACAGTAATCTCTGATATAATAGAGGAAAATACAATAAAAAGCATTGTAAAAAAAGAAATTTCAAGAATATCTGTTGTTGGAACTGGAATTATTAGAAATATAAATTTTATAAAAAAATTGCTTGAGATCATTGAAGAAAATAAACTAGAAATGCTAGAGTTTAATGTGACAGAAAGTAAAATTTCAATAGACTTCAAAAATGAAGTTTCAGAAAACATTTTAAAAAAAATACACCAAAACATTAAAAACATTTAAAATTTAATACAAACAAAATTTGTTTTTCTTTTTATATATCATGTATAAAATTCTCAAAACAGGAAATAATTTTACTAAGAATAAATTTAAAGGAGGATATTATGAGAAGAGAAACAAGAAAAAGTGAAGACATGGAAACAAAAATTATAAAAGTGGCAAGTATAGGAGTGGCAATTTTAGCAGTAATAGTAATAGGATTACTGATTTATGGAAGCAATTTAAATAAAGAGGTTAAAGAAGGATCATTAAGCAGTGAACAATTAGCAAATCTAGTAAATAAAACATCTGAAAATCTAGAAAATACAGAACACACTAGTACAGAAATGGGAAAATCAGTAGAAGAAGCAAAAGAAGAAATAAAGCAAGAAACAGAAAACAAACAAAATACAACTAATACGAATAATACAAATAATGGCAATAGTGCAAATACAAATTCAAATACTGATAAAAATAGCACTAGTAAAAATAATACAAACACTAATACTAATAAATCAAATGCAATTAATAATAACATAGCAAAAAGCACAAACGAAAATACGCAAAAATCAAATAATTCTAGCAGTAATGAAACAACAACAGATGACTCTAAAAAATCAAGTAATATTGTAGAATTATCATTTATAAAACCAGTTGAGGGAGAAATCATAAAAGAATTTGCTAAAGATAATTTGCTATTTTCACAAACTTTGCAAGAATGGACTGTTCATACAGGAATTGATATAAAGGCAGATAAAACAACAATTGTAAAATCAGCAGAAGCAGGTACTGTAAAAAGTATAAAAAATGATCCACGTTATGGATTAACAATAGTTGTTGCACATGATAATGGATTTGAAACAGTATATTCTAATTTATTAACTTCAGAATTTGTTGTAGAAGGAGAAAAAGTAGAAAAAGGTCAAAGTTTAGGCACAGTTGGAAATACAGCAGCTTTTGAAATTGCAGATGACTCTCACTTACATTTTGAAATATTAAAAGATTCAATTCAAGTAGATCCAAGTATATATATAAAATAATGATTTGGGGACAGTGCTTTTGGGGCCGGACTCAAAAAACATCAATGCTTTTGGGGCCGGACTCAAAAAACATCAATCGCTTTTTGAAAAGCAAAAACATTGAATATTTTGGGGATGAGTAAAAAGCATTGCCATCCCCAATTTGATGTTTGCAAATTAGAGATGATGTAAAAATTTCAAATACATGTTGTATTTTTTGAAAATATTGATATAATGTATAAAGATTTACAAAAAGCGAAGGAGGAAAAAATAATGTTAAAAAAAGTAGCAATATTAGCAAATGGAGGAGATGTAGCAGGATTTAATGCAGTAATAAGAGGAATAGTAAAAACAGCGGAGAATCATGGTGTTAAGGCTTATGGATTTATAGATGGATATAATGGATTATTAAAAAATAATTATGTTTTGTTAAGCACTGCAGAAGATGGAAATGCAGAAGGAATATTACCAAAAGGTGGTTCAATAATAGGTTCTTCAACAAATGCTAATGTTTTTAATTATAAAGTTTTAAATGAAAATGGAGAAATTGAATATCAAGATTTATCAGATGTTTGTGTACAAAATTTAAAAGATGATGAATTTGATTGTTTATTCACTTTAGGAGGAGATGGTACTCAAAAATCAGCAAGAGATTTTGCTACCAAAGGCGTAAATGTAATAGGGGTTCCAAAAACAATAGATAATGATGTTGCATGTACAGATATTACATTTGGATATAATACAGCTGTTTCTGTTGCAATGGAAGCTTTAGATAGATTACATACAACAGGTGAAACACATCATAGAATAATGGTTTTAGAGGTTATGGGAAGATATGCAGGCTGGATAGCTCTAGAAGCTGCTATAGCAGGTGGTGCAGATGTTGCACTTATTCCTGAAATTCCTTATGATATAAATAGTGTTGCAGAAAAAATTAAAAACAGACAAAAAAGAGGAAAGAATTTTAGTATTGTTGTAGTATCAGAAGGAGCAAAACAAAAAGGCGGAGAAATGGTAGTTCAAGGAACACGTAACAATGGTTCTGGAGTTGATAACACTAAATTAGGAGGAATTGGACAAGTTGTTGCAAAACAATTAGAAGAAATAACAGGTCTAGAAGCCAGAAACACTACCTTAGGATATATGCAAAGAGGAGGTACTCCAACAGCATATGATAGAGTTTTGTCTACAAAATATGGAACAAAAGCAATGCAAATGGCTTTAGAAGGGAAATTTGGTAGATTAGCTGTTATTAAAAATGGAAAATTAGATGATGTTAGCCTTGAAGATGTTGTTGGAAACAATAAAAAAATTGGTGCTGTTTCTGGAAATACTGCTGAAAGTAATCTAAGAAAAGTATCAATGGATGATGATTTAGTTAAGACTGCTAGAAATATTGGAATTAATTTAGGTGATTAATTTTAAATTAGAAATTGAATTGTTGTAAATTTTGTAGTAGTTCAAAAATAAATAAAAAAGAAGTCAAAAAAGAAACAACGCTTTCTGAAGTTTAAAAAATAGATTCTTTTTTATACGAATTTTTAAATTTATAATCAAATAATCAAATTAAATGCTGTTTTTTGAGTCTGGCTCCAAAAACAGCATTAATTATTACAATTATATTACGTTTTAAAAAAACTATTGTTAAAATAAAATATTATTGGTATAATTGGAAATAATAAAAAACGAAGGAGGAATGAATATGTTAAAATCAAACGTATCATGGAGTACAAACAAAGATAGTTATACACAAGGAAAGGAAGCTGCAGAAAAAGCAGTAGTAGATTTAATACAAACAAAAGTAGCATTTTTATTCACATCAGTAGACTGCAATGTCGAAAAAGTTTTAGAAGGAGCAAAAGCAGAATTAGGAACAGCTCCAATAATTGGATGCACATCAAGTGCAGGAATCATAACACCAGAAGGATTTATATCAAGTGAAAATGGATTTACAGGAATTTTAGCATTAGGAGATCCAGAATTAACAGTCGGAGTAGCAAGTTCTCCAAAAAAAGAAGAAGCAAGATTAACAGGACAAATGGTAGCAAAAGAAGCAATGAAAAAAGCAGGAAGAACAGATAGCCCAGCATATTTTTATATGGTAGCATCACCAGCAGAAGAAGAAGACTATATTAAAGGAATAGAAGATGTTATAGGTAGAGTTCCAATATTTGGAGGAAGTGCAGCTGATAACACAGTAGAAGGAAAATGGAGTATATATACAAATAACGAAGTTTTTGCAGATGGAGTTGCTGTAGCATTTTTCTATACAGACAAAAAAATGTCAAATGTATACACAGGTGCATATCATGAAACAATAAATAGTGGAATTATAACAAAAATAAGAGGAAAAAGAACATTAGTAGAAATAGATGGAGAACCAGCAGTTAAAAAATATGCTAAATGGACAGGTAAAAAATTAAAAGACTTAGAAGGGGCAAATTTATTAGCTGAAACAGTTACAGCACCATTAGGAGTAAAAGATAGGTTAGGAGATTTAATAGCAATACGTCACCCAATGTTTGCAAATGAAGATGGTTCTATGAATATAGGAGCAAATTTAGCTGTAAATACAGCTGTAATTCAAATGGAAGCAAGTGTTGATGAATTAATAAAAGCAACAGGAAAAACAGCAAAAGAAGTAAATAAAGAATTAGAAAATAAAGGAACAGAAGCAGGAGCATATTTATTTATCCACTGTGGAGGTAGAAGATTAGCTATAGGAGAAAGAATAGATGAAGTAGCAGAACTATTAAAGAAAGAAGCTCATGGAGTACCATTTATTGCAGCATTTACATTTGGTGAATATGGAGTAAAAGATCATGGAGCAAATACAACAGGAGGATTAATGCTTTCATTTACAGGTTTTTCTAAATGAAGAGAAGGGGAAAAACCACAAAAGAGCAATGAATCTAGCATAAAAAATCAAATAGAAAGCCAAATTAATATGGCAGACAAATTAGATTTTAATATTGCTAAAAACTATAGTTTAAAAAAGGAGGGAACTACAGTGAAAAATTTAATAGGATATGAATGGAAAGAAGCATCAAATGGTGCAACAATAGAAGTGGTAAATCCAGCCACACAAGAATTGATAGATACAGTTCCAAATGTAACAGAACAAGATGTTGAAGAAGCTGCAAAAGTTGCAGAAATAGAGCAAAAAAAATGGGCTAAAACATCAATATATGAAAGAGCAGAAAAACTATATAAATTTGTAGATTTAGTAGAAGAAAACAAAGAAAGACTAGCAACATTACTATCAAATGAAACTGGAAAACCAATAAAAGAAGCAAGAGGAGAAATAGCTAATGTACGTATAGGTGTTAGAGGATTTGTAGAAAAAGCAAAACATTTATATGATACAAGTATTCCAGCAGGTTCAGAAGCAGGAAACGAAAAAACAATGCAAATAACCAAAAGATATCCAATAGGTGTTATTGCAGCAATTATACCATTCAATTTTCCAAGTGATTTATTCTGCCAAAAAGTACCACCAGCATTATTAATGGGAAATGCAATAATAGTAAAACCATCAAATTACAATCCATTAACATTAATAGAATATGTAAAATTAATGGTAGAAGCAGGAGTACCAGCAGGATGTATACAAGTATTAACAGGAGATGGACCAATTGTAGGACAAGCATTAGCTAGAAATTCAAAAGTTCATTTAGTTTCATTAACAGGTGGAACAGCAGCAGGAATTCAAACAATGGGAACAGCTTCACAAAATTTAACACATGTAATGTTAGAATTGGGTGGAAATGATGCTTTTATCTTCTTAGAAGATGGAGATATGGATTTAGCAGTTAAAGAAACAATTTGGGGAAGATTATATAATGGCGGACAAGTATGTTGTGCAAGTAAACGTTTTTTGATTCATAATTCAAGAAAACAAGAATTTATAGAAAGAATGAAAGAAGTTATATCAAATCTAAAAGTTGGAGACCCAATGCAAGAAGATACAGACATGGGACCAATGATTAATATAAATGCAGCTAAAAGAATTGAAGAACAAGTTAATAAAATGGTAGCAGAAGGTGCAACAGTAGTTTGCGGAGGAAAAAGAGAAGATGCTTATTATTATCCAACAATTTTGAATAATGTAACAAAAGACATGGAAGTTGCTAAAGATATGGAAATCTTTGGACCAGTTATTTCTGTTATAGGATTTGATAATGAAGAAGAAGCAATTGAAATAGCTAATCAATCATCATATGGATTATGTGGTTGTGTTATTTCCAAAGATTATTCAAGAGCTATGAAAATAGCTGATAAATTAGAATGTGGTGGTGCAATTGTTAATGGTGCAAGTTTCTTTAGATCTTTTGAAATGCCATTCGGCGGTTGGAAACATTCTGGAATCGGAAACGAGGGTGTCGCTACTACATTACAAGAAATGTCTAGATTAAAGACTATTGTTTTGAAAAACATTTTATAATCGAAAAAGACTTATAATTTTGACTGGGTTAAGTCCTATTTGAAACTTAGGTTGTATATAGCAAGTATAAGGCTAGCTATGCCTTTTAAATAGGATTTGCTTTGTCAAAAATTAATTCTTTTCAAATTTAGTTAAAAAGAGAAGAAAGGAAATGAAATAAAATGGCAATTAAATTTGTATTAAATGAAACATCTTATTTTGGAGATAATGCTAGAGAAAACTTAGCATCAGAAATTCAAAAAAGAAATTTTAAAAAAGTATTTTTAGTAAGTGATAAATCACTAGTAGAAGCTGGAGTAACGGCAAAAGTTGAAAAAATATTAAATGATGCTGGAATTGCATATGATTTATATGATGAAATAAAACCAAATCCAACAATCAAAAATGTAACAGACGGTGTTGCAGCATGCAAAAAATCTGGAGCAGATGTAATAGTTGCAGTAGGAGGAGGTTCAAGTATAGATACATCAAAAGGAATATCTATAGTTATGACAAACCCAGACAGAGCAGATATAAAATCATTAAATGGAGCATCAAATACAGTAAATAGAGGAATGCCAATAATAGCATTACCAACAACAGCAGGAACAGCAGCTGAAGTAACAATAAACTATGTTATAACAGATGAAGAAAGAAAAATAAAAATGGTATGTGTAGACCCTAATGATATTCCAATTGTTGCAATTGTAGATTCAGAATTAATGGCATCAATGCCAAAATCATTAGCAGCAGCAACAGGAATGGATGCTTTAACACATGCGTTAGAGGGATATATAACAAAAGCACATAATGAAATGTCAGATATGTTCCATATAAAAGCAATTCAATTAATAGTTGCAAACTTAGCAGCAGCTGTTAATGAAAAAGACAAAAAAGCAATAAACATCATGGGAATGGCTCAATACATTGCAGGCATGGGATTCTCAAATGTAGGTTTAGGAATTTGTCACTCAATGGCACATCAATTAGGAGCGGTATATGATACACCACATGGAATAGCAAATGCAATGTTACTTCCTACAGTTTTGGAGTTTAATGGAGAAGTATGTTATGAAAGATATCAAGATATCTTAAAAGCTTTAGGATATCCAGCAGAAAAATATACTAAAGAAGAAACAATAAAAACTTTAGTCGATATAGTAAAAGATTTAGCAGAAGAAGTAGGTATTACACAAACTATTTCTGATTATGGTGCTAAATTAGAAGATTTAGAAATGCTATCTGAAAAAGCTATGGAAGATCCTTGTAAACCAGGTAATCCTAGAGAAGTAGATGTAGAAGGATTTATAAAATTGTATAAAAAAGCTATGTAAACTATTGACAAAAAGCTAGAATGAATATACAATATTACTATAATTTAAAAGCTTTGAAAAAGAGGAGTATATTTGTACTTGTTTAAAATGGTATAGCAACAATATTTAAAATGTTAGCTAATGCTGGTTTTAGAGAAAAGAAGTCATAGGCTGAAAGCTTCTTAAACAAAAGGCAAATAGAAGGTAGCTTTTGAGCTGATGTGTTGAAGTAATAGTAAATATATCCGGTTGCACCGTTAAAACAAAAAGAGATTATTATAATATTATAGTTAAATTTATAATATAGAAATAAAGTAAGGTGGTACCGCGATAAAACGCCCTTATGCATAAATTAATAGATTTATGTATAAGGGTATTGTTTTATTTTTACGGTACGAACCATAGAAAAGGAGGACATTATGGAAAATGGATTAGAGGGAAAATACAACCCAAAGGAATTTGAACAAAAGATATATAAAAACTGGGAAGAAAAAGGATATTTTAAGCCAAATATGGACAAACTAAAACCAAGTTATTGTATAATGATGCCACCACCAAATGTAACAGGAAAATTGCATATGGGACATGCGTTAGATGGAACAATACAAGACATTTTAATAAGATTTAAAAGAATGCAAGGATATAATACATTGTGGTTACCAGGTTCAGACCATGCTTCAATATCAACAGAAATGAAAGTAGTTCAAAAAATAAAAGCAGAAGGAAAAACAAAACATGAACTAGGAAGAGAAAAATTTCTAGAAGAAACATGGGATTGGACACATTTATATGGTGGAACAATACAAGAACAACAAAAACAATTAGGATGTTCATGTGACTGGGATAGACGTAGATTTACATTAGATGAAGGTTTATCAGAAGCTGTATTAGAACAATTTGTCAATTTATACAACAAAGGGCTAATCTATAAAGGAAAAAGAATGGTAAACTGGTGTACTCATTGTAACACAACTATATCAGATGTAGAAGTTGAATATCATGAAGAAGAAACAAAATTGTGGCATATAAGATACAAGATAAAAGAAGACGAAAATGATAAATCAACAAAAGACCGTTACATTATAGTTGCAACAACAAGACCAGAAACAATGTTAGGAGATACAGCAGTAGCAGTACATCCAGATGATGAAAGATATAAAGATTTGGTAGGAAAAACATGTATTTTACCAATTATGAATAAAGAAATACCAATCATTGCAGACAGATTTGTAGAAAAAGAATTTGGAACAGGATGTGTTAAAATAACACCAGCACATGATATGAATGACTATCAAGCTGGATTAAGACACAACTTAGAAATTATAGAAGTATTTGACGAAAACTTTAAAATGGGTGACTTAGTAGAAGAATACAAAGGTATGGATTTATTAGATGCAAGAAAAGCAATAGTTGAAAAATTAAAAGAGATAGGTGCATTAGTAAAAGAAGAAAAATACATTCATAATGTAGGAAAATGTGAAAGATGTAAAAACACAATAGAACCTAAAATATCAGATCAATGGTTTGTAAAAATGGAAGAACTAGCAAAGCCAGCAATAGAAGCTGTTAAAAATGGAGAAATCAAATTTATACCAAAAAAATACGAAAAGCTATATTTTAATTGGATGGAAAATATTCAAGATTGGTGTATATCAAGACAATTATGGTGGGGACATAGAATACCAGCATATTATTGCGAAAAATGTGGACATATAAATGTATCAAAAACACAGCCAGAAAAATGCGAAAAATGTGGAAGTACAGAATTGCATCAAGATGAAGATACATTAGACACATGGTTCAGCTCTGCATTATGGCCATTTTCTACATTAGGCTGGCCAGATGAAAATTCAGAAGATTATAAAACATTTTATCCAACAAACACATTAGTTACAGGATATGATATTATAACTTTCTGGGTTTCAAGAATGATAACATCAGGACTAGAATGTACAAATAAAAAGCCATTTAGTGATGTTTTAATACATGGAATGGTACGTGATAGCCAAGGCAGAAAAATGTCAAAAACTTTAGGAAATGGAATAGATCCAATCGATATAATAAATCAATATGGAGCAGACAGTTTACGTTATTCTGTAATATCTGGAACAACAATGGGAAATGATATAAAATATATGCCAGAAAAATTAGATCAAGCTTCAAACTTTGCGAATAAAATATGGAATGCAGCCAAATTTATAATGATGAATATGGTATCAAAAGAAGAAATTTGTAAATTTGGAGAAGAAAATTATAATGTAAAAGCTAATAAATTTAAATCAAATAATTTGAAATTAGAAGATAAATGGATTTTAAATAAACTAAATAAATTAGTAAAAGAGGTAACTGTAAACATCGAAAATTATGATTTAGGTATAGCATTAGACAAAATTTGTAGTTTTATATGGAACGAATTTTGTGATTGGTATATAGAGATTGTAAAACCACGTCTATATAGTGAAAACCAAAATGAAAAAGTAAGTGCATGTTATGTATTAGCATATGTATTTAAAACATCAATGAAATTATTACATCCATTTATGCCATTTGTAACAACAAAAATTTATAGTGAATTAATGAATTTAGTTGCAGAAAATGAAGAGGACAAAAAAGAATTGATTATTGCAGAATGGCCAAAAGCTATGAAAGAAACAAATTACGATGAAGACGAAAAAACGATGGAAAACTTAAAAGATATAATAGTTGAAATAAGAAATATAAGAGCAACTAAAAATATACATCCATCTAAAAAAGCAAATTTAATATTTGTAACACAAAAATTCGAGAGTGAAATATGGGAATCAAAAGAATTCTTAATGAAATTAGGCTTTGGAGAAAAAATAATTGTACAAAAAGACAAAATAGGAATTCCAGAAGATGCAATAAGCATATTAGGAAATGATATTCAATTATATATGCCATTAGAAGGACTAATAAACTTAGAAGAGGAAAAAGCTAGAAGAGAAAAAGAAAAGCAAAGATTGGAATCTGAAGTAGCAAGATGTGAAAAAATGTTATCAAATCCTGGATTTGTAAATAAAGCACCAGCAGCTAAAATAGAGGAAGAAAAAGAAAAATTAAGAAAATATAAAGAGATGCTTGAAAATTTATAAATAGTGCTTTCGGGGCCGGAGCAAAAAAGCATTAATGCTTTCGGGGCCGGACTCAAAAAACATTAATGCTTTTGGGGACGGACTCAAAAAACATCGTTAATACTTTTTAGTAGGTCTTATGAAATATAACAGAAAAAGAGGTGAAATTGTATGGAATATAGATATAAACCAGAAGGCGTGTGCTCTTATGAAATGATTTTTGAAATAGAAGGAGATATAGTAAAAAGTCTAAAAATAATTGGAGGTTGTCCAGGAAACACAGTAGGTGTATCAAAATTAATCGAAAATAAAAAAATAGATGATATTATAAAAATGCTAAAAGGTATCAACTGTGGTTCCAAAGGAACTTCTTGCCCAGACCAAATTGCTAGAGCCTTAGAAAAATATAAGAAAAAATAGATTCAAGGGTGTTTTTGGGGCCGGACTCAAAAAACACCCCTATTATAAGAAAATAAAATTAAAAATAATATTAAGAAGATGTTTTTTGAATCCATCACCGAAAAACATCTAAAATGAAAGGAATAAGATGTTAGAAAAAGGAAGATTTACTGAAATAGATGAGGAATTTGTTTGTGAAAATTGTGGTAAAAAAGTAAAAAAATTAGGATATTCTTGTAGAAATCATTGCCCATATTGTTTACATTCAAAACATGTTGATAAAAATCCAGGAGACAGGGAAGAAGAATGTCACGGTATTCTAGAACCAGTTAGCCTTGAAATTAATAATAAAAAAGGTTATGTTATTGTATTTCGTTGCAAAAAATGTGGTGCTATTAGAAAAAATAAAGCGGCTAAAGATGATAATATGGATTTGATTATTAAACTTTCTAGTGGCGAATTGCCAATAATACACTAATAAAAGGAACTTTGTGGTTCCTTTTATTAGTACATTATAGAGAAAAATTTTGCTAATGCTTTTTTGCTCCGACCCCAAAAGAACTAATGCTTTTTTGCTCCGTCCCCAAAAGCACCGACCACACATTAAACTTCACGATTTAAATTACCATTTGTAAAATCTTTACCTTCGCAACGCTTATTATTAAGAACATTATAAACAATATTGTTAATAGTATCAATACTTTCATCTAAAATATCAATTCTTGCAAAATCAATATTAAAAGATTCTGGAGAAATAGATAAGGTTTTACAATTAAAGATTGTAGTAACTGTTTGAGTATTATCAGGTAATATTTTAAATTTCATATTTAGCCTATCATTTAACTCATATACATTATTAGAATTGCATTTTGTAGCACACTCTGGATAACAAGAATTTGATTTTCCAAGCAAACAATAACGAGTATTCATTAAAGGAATATTACCATAAACTATTAATTCTTTAGCTAAGACATCGTAATTACACAAATCTATAATACTGCTTTTATCCAGTTCAACAGAAGGAGTAAAAACATTAACACCAAGATTTTTCAGTTTTTCAACAGTACTTATATTATAAACATTTAATGTATAATTAGCTATAATTTCAAAATTTGAAATATCAATATCTAACATATTTAACAATTCTAAGTTTCCAATGTTAGAGATAACAAATCCTTTAATATTAAATTTTTCTAAAGTTTTATTTATATTAGAAATCATCAAATTTCTATAATTAGCTTTAACTATTGTAGGTATATATATGTAAACATTAAAATTATCAGATAAAAACTTCAAAATATTGGCATAGGTACTTATTGTAAAAAATTTCAAAGGAATATATATATTTGAAATATCTTTACTTAGTAAAGTATAATCAAACTTTATATTTAAAACATTTAATAATACTGAAATTTTAGAAGTTTTTAAGCTAGCTGTCATTTCAAATTCTTTAAGTTCTTCAAGTCCTTTAAATTTTTCAACATCAAAAATTTGAAATTTAGTTGGTGGCTTACGCCTAATATTTGATAAAGCAAATTCTTCAACTTTTTGTAATCCCAGCCTTCTTAATTCATTTAACATACTAATTTTAGGTAGAAATAAACCATCATCAAGATTAACTTTTATATTTTTGAATTGATATGGGGTATTATTAGTTTTAGTAATTTGAAGAATAATATTTTCAGCTTCTAAAGGTCTGTTTTTGGCTTCAACAGGTATTGCCTCTGGTAGTTCTACTTTGATATTCATTTTTTGATAGATTTCAGGTAATTGGAAAGATGGAGTTATTTGCATTGATATTGGTTTATCTTTTTTTATTGTAATAACAGCATCTAGCATAATCTTTTTATATTCTTTTGAAAAACTTTCTCTAGCATCAGACATCAATTTCTTAGAAGACAATTTATAAATTTTATCACCTGATTTTATGTTTCCTTTCATTCTACCTATAGTAACAGTATCACCAATACTTGTTTCTGTAATATTTTTATTTTTCTGTAATAATTCAGAAACAGTATATGAACCAGTTTCATTTTGAAGGGAAATAGTGTCACCAATTGAGATAGTGTCATTTAATTTTACAGTTATATGGCCTTTATTTGAATTATATTTTTCTACAATTCCTAAAAAGATACCCATATTATTAGGCTTTTCTTTAAATATTAAGTTCCTATTTGGAGAATTATCAAGATGTCCATTAGAAAAACCACCTCGGTTAAATACTTGCATTAAATCTTTTATATCTTCAGGAGCTATAATATAATTTTCTAAATTATTTGATTCTATACATTCAATTGCCAAATCAATATATTTCCTATAAATTCTTGTAACTGTTGCTACATATTCAGGACTTTTCATTCTACCTTCAATTTTAAAACTTTTTACACCAGCTAAAATCAATTTAGGCAAAAATTCTAAACTACATAAATCACGAGTACTTAGCAAATAACCATTATCTATTTTTTTGCCGTTTTCTAATAATTCATAAGGAAGTCTACAGCTTTGAGCACATTTTCCTCTATTTCCAGAACGTCCACCAACTAGACTGGAAAAAAGGCACTGACCAGAATATGATATACATAAAGCACCATGTACAAAACATTCTATTTCTATATTGGAGTTCTTACAAATATATTCAATTTCATGTATAGAAAGCTCACGAGAAAGTACAACTCTTTGGAATCCCAATTTCTGCAATTCTAATACACCTTCCAAATTATGAATAGACATTTGAGTACTTGCATGTAAAGGCAAGTTAGGTAATTCTTTTTGTAACAATGAAATCAATCCTAAATCTTGGACTATTAGTGCATCTATTCCTGATTCATAAGCATATTTGGCAAGAAGTAAAGCATCTTGTAGCTCAGAATTTTTTAAAAGGGTATTTAAAGTCAAATGAGTTTTAACATTTCTTAATTTTGCATATTCAATTGCTTTTATTAATTCATCTTTATCAAAATTATTTGCAAAAGCTCTTGCACTAAAAGAACTACTGCCAAAATATACAGCATCTGCACCATTTTGCACAGCTGCTTTTAAACATTCAAAATTGCCCACAGGGGCTAATAATTCACACATATTTTTCCTCTTTCTAACTATAATATATAGATTTTTATCCATTCTTAGAATATTATAACATAATTTGTTTGTTTTGGAAAGCTTCAATATAAGATAAAAATATGAAAAAGTTGCATATTTTTTGTAGCTATATTTGCTACGACTGGGCTGAAGCACAAACCAACACACATACTTTAGATAATTCTCCGAATTTCATAAAACATAAAATAAATTAATATTACAAAAGTGTTACAAATTGGTAAAAAGGGTAAAATTAGTTGACGAAAAAAAATAGCAATGATATAATAAAATTGATAAAAATGGAGATTAGGAGGGACATATATGAAACAAAAAGCAAAATCATTATTTATTATGATTATAGTAATACTAATAATGAGCAACTTATTTTTAGGATTAGTAGAGACCAACAAAGTGCTAGCAGCAACTACATCAGAAGATATAAATGCAATAGATACATCAAAATATCCGGGCATAAAAGAACAAATACAACAATTAAAAAATAAACATCCAAATTGGACTTTTAAGATATTATATACAAACATAGATTGGAATGAAGCAATTGAAAAAGAATATTTAGGACATGGAAGTTCTCCTAAAAATTTAGTACCAAAAAGTTATGCTTCATCTTGGATATGTAGCATATGTGGAGTAAACAAGCCATATGATAATGGTACTTGGAGATGTGCTTCAAAGTCTGGAATTAAATATATGATGGATCCTCGTAATTCTATAAATGAAGCAGATATTTTCCAATTTGAAGAATTGACAGCTAATGATTCCAATATTAGTATAGTAAGGAAAATGATCGAAGGAACTTTTTTAAAAGGAAATGAACAAACAATTACAAATATAACAAATAGCAAAGGAGTAAATGCATACTATATAGTTGCTAGATTGCTACAAGAACAAGGCAAGAATGGATCTGAATTAGTTTCTGGTAAGACAGGATATTATAATGCATTTAATATTGGTGCTAGTGGAAACACAACTAATGAAGTTATAGCAAATGGCTTGGCTTATGCACAAAAAAAAGGTTGGAACACACTAGAAAAATCAATATCAGGAGGTATAGACATTATTGCAAATGAATATATAAAAGTTGGACAAAATACATTATATTTTCAAAAATTTAATGTAACAGAAAAATCTACATTTGCACATCAATATCAGCAAAATCTATTTGCGGCAAAAACAGAAAGTGCGACTTTAAGAAATACATATCTAGATATAGAAACATATGATTCTCAACATACATTTGTAATACCTGTTTATAATAATATGCCATCTACAGCATGTTTAACACCTGAAGGAAATTCTACAGTATCATCAGATGCAGATTTAGTAAAAATTAATGTTACAAATAGTTTGAAATTAAGAAAAGCCCCAAAAGATAGTACAGCAGTAGACTGGTTATGGAAAGATGAAATTGTAGCAAGAATAGAAAAAGGGACAACAAAAATTAATGGAGCTTATTGGGATAAAATTCAAAAATCTAATGGAAATGTAGGATATGCTCCAAGAGAAACTTTTGATTATGAATCTGATTATAAATTGTATTTAGTTCCAGTAAAGACAACAAGTAGTAATAATGGTGTTGATTGGAGAAAAAATGCATCAGATATATATTCAATTACACAAGATGTATCAGAAAAATTCTCTAAGCAAATGAAAATCAAAAAATAGATAATGTAAATGATAGTTTAAAATAAATTAATATGTATTTAAAGAAATATTAGATAAAATTAACTGAAGGGAATAGAAATTAAGAAATGAAAAGAAATAAAATTTTATTAGCAATTATAGTATTTTTTAGTATAATATTTATAAATAATTTAGCAAAAGCAACAATAATAGATGTATCTCCTAAAAATCCACAAGTTGGTGATAAAGTTACAATTACTGTAACTGTGCCAAATGTAGTTTCATCAAATGTTGTAACTAATATTTCTGGAGTTATTTCTGGAAAAATAGAAGTTGTTGGAAGCACTACTGATGGCAATCAATCTACTTATTCAAAATCTGCTACTTATCAATGTACAAAAGAAGGAAAATTTGATATTGTAGTTAATAAAGATATTTCAAAAGCTAAAACTAAAGAAGGAAAAGAAGCAGATGTTGGAGCTTCAGTAACCGTAAATGTTACAGCTAATGCACAATCAAAATCATCTGTAGCAACACTAGGAAATTTAGGAATAAAACCAAATGATTTTAAAGGATTTGTACCAAATAAAACAACATATTCAACAACAGTACCAAATAGTATATCAAGTATAGAGATATATGCAACAAAAGGACAAAGTGGTCAAACAATATCAGGAACAGGAATAAAGGAATTAAAAGAAGGAGAAAATAATTTTGACATAAATGTAACAGCAGAAGATGGAAAAACAACTAAAACATATAACCTAACAGTAACAAGAGAAAAATCAAATTCAGCAAGTGAAGAAAACAATACATCTGAACAAAGAAGTAATACAACTGAAGTAAATACAACAACAGAAGAAAATCAAATATCTGAAGGAAATGGCAATACAGAAGAAAATAATGAATCTGCAGAGAATAAAAAACAAGCAAGTTCATCAAATCAAATAAATGAAACAAAAGAAAAAAGCGTTTTTGAAAAAATATTAGAAAACAAAAAAGAAAGCGCAACTATAGGTATCATAATTGTAACAATAATAGTAGTTGTTGTCATATTAATTGTACATCATTCACATAATAAAAATAATATGTATTATATGCCATATGAAGATGGAGTAACAGAACATGAAGATATATATCAAGATAATATAAAAAAAGAAAGCAAACATAAAGAAAATAAGAAAAAAAGCAAAGGAAAAAGATTTAAATAAAATTATATGAGGTAGAGATTAAAAAAATCCTACTTCTTTTTTAACAAAAAAACATAAAATACATATTATAATTTGAAGGAGGTTATAATATGTATGATGAAATATATCAAGAATACATAAGAAGTGTATTAGGATATCCAGAGAGACAACCAATATATCAAAATGATATGTATAATATTAATTATGATAGTAGAAATAATTACCAAAATTTTTTCGATAACAGTATAGAAAAAAATATTGAAAATAGAAACGAAAATAAAGAATTAGAGAAATTTTATCCTGATATATATAATATAGTATATCCAATAGTACAGGAAAAATGTGAGGAAAATAGAGGAGATATAACAGAGGCAACTATAAATAAAATGACTGAAGAAGTTTATATAAAAATTCAAACTGATAGAAAAGTCAAAGAAGATAGGGGAGATAGGCAAAATTCTAATTTACAAGATTTAATAAAAATTTTAATTTTAAGAGAATTACTAAAAAGGCCTAGACCACCAAGGCCACCAGTTCCGCCACGACCACCAATGAGACCACCATTTGGTCCACCACCACCTAATCGTCCGCCAATGAGGCCAAGATAAATAAAACAAAAGTAGCATTATTATATATCTAGAAAACCAGTGAAAATTTTATAAAATATAAATAAAATTTTCAAAAATTGCAAATAAATGCCAAAATTTCAAAAAAGTTAAAACATAAAAAAATATTAATTGGAGAAAATAAAAATATAAAAATTGAAAGGTGGTATTTATTATGAAAGTTAAAGACTGTATGTGTGATGATGTATGTTGTGCAAAGCCAGAAACAACAGTAAGTGATGTAGCAAAAATGATGAGTCAAAATCATATAGGTTCAGTGCCTATTTGTGATGAAAATAATTGCTTATGCGGAATAGTAACAGATAGAGATATTTTATTAAGAACAGTAGCATGCAACAAAAATGCAGAAACTACACCAATAAGCGAAATAATGACATGTAATGTTTGTTGTTGTATGCAAGATGATGAAGTAACAAATGTAGAAACAAAAATGAGTAAAGAACAAATAAGAAGATTACCTGTATGTGATAATAATAATCATGTAATAGGAATATTAACTATAGGGGACTTATGCAATAATGATAAACAATTAGGAGCAAATCAAGTTAATCAAACAATCAAAAATATTTGTGAATGTAAACCTAATGAAAAGAATGCAGAATAGTAGTTTTAAATTCACAATATTTAGGAAAAGGCGGATATTTCCGCCTTTTTTACATATAATAATACAAATGGTTTTGTTGTATATTTAAGAGGTGAATAAAGTAGATGATTATTGATATGGCATATTGGACAAGAGTATTAAATAGAGTTTTATATGTTGTTTTTATTTTAATAGGTTTGTGGCTATCATTTAAATTAGCAGTTTTTTATATGCCATTTTTAATAGCATTTATAATATATTTATTAATGGAGCCTGCAATAAAATGGCTGATAAAAAAAACAAATGCCACAAGAAAAATAAGTTCAATTATAATTTTTATAATAGTTTCCATAGTAATATTAGGATTATTAACATGGGGAATAGTAACACTATTTTCAGAAGCTTCAGGGTTACTACAGGATTTGAATCAGTATATAGAAAAGGCATACAACTTAGTTCAAAGTTTTTTAGCTAAATTAGATTTTGGAAAGATAAAATTACCAGCAGAAATAGAAAATGTATTACAAAATTCAAGTGGAGATTTTTTAAGCAATATTTCAATTTGGGTTAGAAATTTTTTAAATGGATTAATAAAAATGATAACATCTATACCAACGATTGCAATATATGTTTCTGTAACAGTACTTGCATTGTATTTTATGTGTGTAGACAAAATATATATATTAGATCAAATGGAACATCATTTTCCGAAAACATGGATGATGAGGTTTGGAAAACATTTTAGAGAACTTGTAAAAGTATTAGGAAGCTATTTAAAAGCTGAAGCTACATTAATTTTAATTTCTTTTATAATATGTTTAATAGGGTTATATATATTAAAATTTGTTGGTTTTAATATTCAATTTCCATTACTTGTAGCTATAGGCATAGGATTTATAGATGCTTTGCCAATTCTTGGGTCTGGAACAGCAATGGTACCTTGGGCAATAGTTTGCAGCTTAAATGGAGATTTTAAATTTGGTATTTCTATTATTATTTTATGGATTATTATGTCTGTAGTAAGACAATTTTTAGAACCTAGATTAGTTAGTAAAAACATTGGTGTGCATCCTATTTTTACTTTATTAGCTATGTATACTGGCTTTAGATTTATTGGTATTATCGGAATGTTAATTGGACCTATAGCTTTAATTGTTTTAAAAAATATTTTTGCTACTTTTATTGATGGGGGAGTAGTTAAAATGATACTAGATAGAAATTAATGTTTTCTGGGCCGGAGTCAAAAAAACTTATTGTTTAAAAATAAATATAAAAATAATGAGTGTTATATGTAAAAATAATTTTCGAATGTGATTGGAGCAATCTTAGAATTTCTTAAATAAAATAATGGAATAGCTTCACGTCGAGCGAAGCGAGGACTAAGATGAAGGATTACATTATTTTATTTTAGAAATTTTTAGGTTGTGTATTGAACCGAGAAAATTATTAAAGCATATAACACTCATTATTTTATGATTACCAAAATATAATGTTTTTTGACTCCGGCCCAGAAAATATTATTCCCATTCAATAGTTGCAGGTGGTTTAGAAGTAATATCATATACAACGCGATTAACATGATTAACTTCATTAACAATTCTAGAAGACACTTTTTCTAGAACATCATAAGGAATTTTACTCCAAACACCAGTCATAAAATCAGTAGTTTCAACAGCCCTTAGAGCCACTGTATAGTCATAAGTTCTTTCATCACCCATAACCCCAACAGATTTTAAATTAGTAAGTACAGCAAAATATTGATTAATAGACTTATGTAAGCCAGCATTAGCAATTTCTTCTCTAAAAATAGCATCCGCTTCTTTCAAAATATCTAACTTATCATCTGTAATATCTCCAATTACTCTAATAGCAAGTCCAGGTCCAGGAAATGGTTGTCTAAATACTAGGTTTTCTGGAATACCTAATTCTAAACCAGTTTTTCTAACTTCATCCTTAAATAAATTACGCAAAGGTTCAACAATTTCTTTAAAATCAACATGTTCAGGCAAACCACCAACATTGTGATGACTTTTAATAGTAGAACTTTTACCCAAACCACTTTCTATAACATCTGGATAAATAGTACCTTGAACTAAAAAGTCAACAGTACCAATTTTTTTAGCTTCTTCTTCAAATACACGAATAAATTCTTCGCCAATAATTTTTCTTTTTTGTTCTGGATCTGTAATACCAGCTAATTTTGAAAGAAAACGATCTTTACAATTTACACGAATAAGATTTATATCAAATTGTTCTTTAAAGATCTTTTCAACTTCATCACCTTCATTTTTTCTTAAAAGACCATGATCTAAGAAAATACATGTTAAATTTTTTCCAGCAGCTTTGCTAACTAGAACTGCTGCAACTGAAGAATCAACACCACCTGATAAAGCACATAAAACTTTTTTATCACCTATTTTAGTCTTTAAACTAGAAATAGTATCTTCTACAAAAGAAGAAATTTGCCAATCTCCACTACAGTTACAAATATTAAATAAGAAATTTTTAATAACTAAAGTTCCATTTATAGAATTATTTACTTCTGGATGGAATTGTATTCCATATAATTTTTTAGAAGTGTTTTCCATAGCTGCATTTGGACAAGATGAAGTATGTCCAATATTTTGGAATCCCTCTGGTACTATTTCTACAAAATCTGTATGACTCATTAAGAAACCATTTGTATTTTCAAATCCTTGAAATAATAAAGAGTTATTATCTATTGATACATCTGTTGTACCATATTCTCTTTTATCAGCTCTTGCAACATTTCCACCTAATGTTACAGTCATTAGTTGCATTCCATAACAAATTCCCAACACTGGAATTCCTAAATTAAATATTTCTGGATCACATTTTGGAGAATCATCACCATACACACTTGCTGGTCCTCCTGTAAAAATAATACCTTTTGGATTTATTTCTTTAATTTTTTCTAAGGAAATATTAAAAGGTACAACTTGTGAATATACATTACATTCACGGACTCTACGAGCAATTAGTTGATTGTATTGACCACCAAAGTCTAAAATCAAGATTTTTTCGTTTTCTTTCATTTTTTTCATTCCTTTCTAAAGCAACAATGCTTACTAAAATATATTTATAATATAACAAATTTATAAATAAATGTAAATAAGATTCAAGCTATAATTTTAACTTGAATCTTATTTTAATGTTTATGCAAATTACTCTTTGCATAGGAAAATGTATTTGTGCGTACAAGTATATTTTACTGTAAATATTTAAAAAAGTCAAATTTGAGAACAAATAAATAGTGTAAAATGGTTTCGGAATATACAAAAAGAAAGTCCTTTGATATAATACAAAATTAAATTTCTCCAGCTACTGGAATATAATTCTCATCAGGAGGATATACAAGTTCATCATTAGGCCTATCACAGCTTTTTAATTCTGTAACTTTTACAATAGGCATATCACCATGATAATCACCTTTAGTAATTTCACCAGTTAGCTCAACCCACGAATTATCAGCAAAATTTTTAATATTCTCATCCTCACAAAGAAAACCAACAACAACTGTCTGAAAATTAGAAGAAATAACCATATTTCTAGCTAAAACAAATTGATTTTCATTAAAATCTAAAAGCCTATAAACATATCCAGAAAAATGAAATTTTACACCAACATATGAATCAATATCATCATGCACAGCTTTTAAAATATTAGTATAATTGGTGGCAGGAATTTGATATACTTCAGAGTTTTTATGATTTTTACTAGCTCCATTAAAAACTCTAAAAATAACTATACTAACAATACATATTAATAAAATAATAACAGTAATAAAAAATATTTTAAAAATCTTATTATTATTAATTTTTATATTATAAATAAACATACAATATCTCCATTTCAAATAATACTTTATTAAAATGTATGTAGTTAAAAACAAAAAATGTATATTGAAAAAAAATTTTGAAAAAATTTAAAAAAGATATGTACAAAATAATTTTAATATGATATGATGACATTGTCATAAAATGATGACATTTAAGAAATACTGTCGTCATTATTAAAAACGAAAATACAAAAGAAAGAGAGGTAGTAAACATGTTTGAAAAATTTCTAAAAAGATCAACTTGGACAGATATTTTAATTTCACTTGTATTTGTATTCTTAGGAATATTACTAATTGCAAAACCAAATGAAATGATGTCTGTTATTTCTATTTTATTAGGAGCAGTATTCATAATAATGGGATTTTTAAGATTAGTAGAATACTTTACTTCTGAACCAAAAGAAGATTATTTACTTACACTTGCTTTAATTTATATTATTATAGGAGTAATTATTCTTTTCTGCCCAAATATTATTTCAAACATATTTAGCGTTGTTTTAGGTATCTGGATTATTTTAGAAGGGTTAAAAGATTTCCAAACAACTTTAGTATGGAAAGATCTTAAATCTGGATATTGGACAGCAACATTGATATGTTCAATGGTTATCATTGTAGCTGGTATTGCAGTTTTAGTAAACACAACATTAGCTTTAAAAACTATAGGAATAGCAATAGTTATTTATGCAATACTAGATATTATAACAAGATGTATCTTTATGAAAAAAATAAAAGATTATATGAAAGAATAGTAAAATTAAAAGTCCTAAGGTACAAAATAGTAATACCTTAGGACTTTATTAAAAGAAAGCAACAAAGGCAGAAAATAATTATAATTTTGGTTATGTCAAAAATAATTCTTTTTCAGCCAATTTTGTGCCTCGAGAAAGGATGAGATTAAAAATGGAAAGTATAGAAAGAATAAATCAATTATTAAATAGTATACCTATTACAAATCATAATAAGGATGAGATAGAAGGGGCAAAAAAGGCAATAGCAGAAGGAGACTTTAATACAGCATTATCTATAATTCAAAATCTAAATAAAAAAAGATACACAAGAGAGAAAAAAGTTCCTAAATATGATGAAACGCAAGGAAATGAAGAAAATAATGAGATACAAGAAGATACTGATGACGATGCTGATTTATCAGTTCTTTTACCACTTGAAAAAAATGGAGCTTACAATAATTTAATTACAAGTGATGATAATTCTACTGAAGATAACCATGAAGATTCAATCTCAGAAGATGAGGAAGATGAAGAACAATATAATGATGATATTGATCAAGATAATAATTATGAGCGAGAGCAAGAATACGAAAAAATGGAAAATGAATATGAACACGAAGATGAAGAATATCAAGAACATGATGATAATGAATTTGTTTTTGAAACAGAGCAAGATAAACAAAAATATCCAATTGATTTAAGAAATATAGAATTAGAAAAAATTTATGTAGGATTACTATTAACTGAACCTAAGTATATAGTAAGATATTATATTTTATTTGATGAGTGTTATTTCGAAAGTGAAAATTTATTAAATATTTATAAAAGTGTATTATTTACAGAAGGTGGCAATTACACTCCAGAAATTGCTAAACAAAAATTCAATTTTTCAAGAGAAGTGGAAGGCATTTATCAACAAAAATATTATTTAAAACAATTTGTAGCAGGAAAAAATTACAATATGGAAAAAATTTATACAGATTTAAGAAAATTGTGCTTATTAAGAAAAAAATATATAGAAATGCCAATAGAAAGCATTCAAAAAAAGATTGTCGAAATAGCACATTATAAACTATATGATAAAATGACAATTGAAGAAGTGGAAAGTGCTACAAATCAAGTAACTGTAACAGATAAATTTAAACAAGCAGTATTAAATACAGATTTAACAAGCTTTTTAGAAAAAGGAGATAACAATTTAGCTAATGGATTAAGTTTACCATTTCCAATTTTAACACAAGTATTTAAAGGAATAAGAAAAGGAGAAACAATGGCAGTTGCAATGCCATCAAATGCCGGTAAAAGTAGATTTACTGTAAATATAGCAGCATATACTTCATTAGTACATCAAAAAAAGGTTTTAATAATCTCAAATGAAATGTCAGAAGAAAAAATGAAATTAACACTTATAACAACAATATTAAATAATCCAGTAATTCAAAAATTACATGGACAAGAATTACACATATCAGAAACAGAACTGCTAGAATTTAAGTTCAGACCAGATGATACAAAAAGTGTAAAAGTAGATAAAAATGGCTATGTAATAAAAGAAGAAACTGAAACTAGAGAAGATTTTATAAAAAGATTAGAAGATGTTTCTTCAGATTTTAGAAAAACGATAGCTGTAACAGATTGGATAAATAGACAAGTTTTAAATTCAATCTATTTTATAAACATTACAGATCATACAAATGATGAATTGCAAAAAGTTATAATGAACTATTATTATAAAGAACAAATAGAATATGTATTTTATGATACATTAAAAACTGATACTGCAAATATTGGAAATGGTGAGGAAATAAAAAGAACAGCAACAATATTGGCAAATTTGGCTCAAAATTTTGGAATTTTTATATGCTCTACATTACAATTAACAGAAAATAAAACAAATCCTATAAATTTAGACATTAATGACTTAGCTGTAAGTAGAACAGTAAAAGAAGTACTAGATACATTATGCTTAATAAAACAAATTCCAAGAGATATGTATGATGATTTTCATTATTCAAAAAAAGAAGTAGATACTAAATTTTTTGAATTGCAAAAATCAAAAGATCCAGATGAAAGATATTATGCTTGTGTTGTTGATAAAAACAGAGCTGGTGCCAAACCTAAATTGTTATTTAGCCTAAATTTAGCGTATAACCGTTGGGATGAAGTAGGATATTTAAGTTTAAAATAAATTATTTTAACAAAAATCAGCTATACCACTAATTGATTTTTATATGATTTTATGTTAATATATAATAAGTAACTATACTAATTTTTTACTAAAAGGAGGAAAGAAAAATGGCAACAGAAGAGTTTTATTTTTCATGTGCTATACGGTTTAAAAATGTATTTGCAACAGGAAATGTAGTTTTTAAAGATAATGAATTTTCAGGAGCTTTTGCTTATGATTATTTAGAAGGATTGCTAACAGACGGAACACTAGAATTCAATCTATATGAAGCTATAGGCATAAACAATACAATATTTGAAAATCCAACATATGTTTTTCTGAATGCGGAAGGATATATTGAGGAATTAGAAGTTCCACAAAAATATCAATTAAAAACTCAAGATGGTAGTGACTTTTCAATTGAATTTTTAGATATTATCAAAAATCCAAAGAAACAAAAAGAAATTCTTGAAGAAATTCAAAATGCTTTTACACTACGAACCATATAAATCTTTCCACAAATCTTCTTGTGTATAATTATACAAGAAGATTTTTTATCAAAAAAGCTATTTCTTTCATACTATAAATTGAAAGGAATGTGATAAAAATATGGATTATGAATTATTAATGAATGGAAATGTAAGAATAGGGCAGAAAGCACCAGAATTTGAAGCTATTACAACTTGTGGTAATATTTCTTTAAATGATTATAAAGGAAAGTGGTTAGTTTTGTTTTCACATCCAGGAGATTTTACCCCAGTATGTACAACAGAAATGATAGCATTCACAAAAGCACATACATATTTTAAAAATATGAATACAGAATTACTAGGTTTAAGTGTAGACTCAAATGCTTCACATTTAGCATGGATATATGACATATATTGCAGAACAGGTATACAAGTGTCATTTCCAATAATAGCTGACAGAAATGGAGAAATAGCAAGAAAATATGGAATGATGGCAAGTGATATAAGTAATACAGAAACAGTAAGAAATGTATTTATAATTGATGATAATGGAATAATAAGAACAATATTAGTTTATCCAATGAATGTAGGAAGATTTATTCCAGAAATATTAAGAATTGTGCAAGCATTACAAATGGCAGATTGTGCTAAAGGTTCAACTGCAGCCAATTGGATACCAAATCAACCTGTAATTGTACCACCACCAAGAACTTTTGGCGAATTACAAGAAAGACAGCAAGAAATCAATAAAAATCAAAATGGAATAAATTGGTATTTGAGCTTTAAAGAACCACCTAAAAAATGTATAGATAATGGAATTTCAAATTGTAGTGAATAATTTTTCTTAAAATGTACATCATAATAATATCACCGAAAAGTGTAATTGAAAGGAATGATGAACATGGAAGGAAATCAAAAAATACACTGCAATGTTGAGACTTGTAAATATAATGACTATAATCAAAACAAGTGTACTTTGACAGCTATTCAAGTAACTCCAAAACAAAATTGTAAATCAAAAAAAGCTGATGAATCAATGTGTTCAAGTTATGAAAATGAAAAAAATTAGCATTAGTTTTTCATGTAATAGGAAAGTTATATTGACTTTCCTAATTTTTATGTTCTAGATTATTGACAAAATAAAAAAATAGAAATAAAATAATGCTGAAAAAAGGTTTTAACCAGAAAGAGAGGAATAATTATGTTAGTAACAACTAAAGAAATGTTTGAAAAATCAATGAAAGAAGGATATGCAATAGGGGCATTTAATATAAATGACCTAGAAATATTACAAGGTATTGTTGATGCAGCTGCTGAATGTAATTCACCAGTTATATTACAAGCTTCTTCAAGTGCAATAAAATATGCAAGAATTAATTATTTAATGAAAATGGTAGAAGCTGCCACAGAACAATATCCAAATATACCAATTGCTATTCATTTAGATCATGGACCAGATTTTGAAACAGCCAAAATGTGTATAGATAATGGATTTACATCTGTTATGATAGATGGTTCTAAATATGATTTTGAGGAAAATGTAGCTTTAACAAAAAAAGTTGTAGATTATGCTCACAGCAAAGGAGTAACTGTAGAAGCGGAATTAGGAAAATTAGCAGGAATAGAAGATGATGTAAATGTTGCTTCAGATGATGCTATGTATACAGACCCTGCTCAAGCTGAAGAATTTGTTAAAAGAACAGGATGTGATTCTTTAGCTATAGCTATTGGTACAAGCCATGGAGCTTATAAATTTAAAGGTGAAGCAAAATTAAGATTTGATATTTTAAAAGAAATAAAAGAAAGAATACCAAACACTCCTATAGTATTACACGGAGCTTCAACAGTTATACCAGAATTAGTAGAAACATGTAACAAATATGGTGGTAATATACCAGGAGCAAAAGGAGTACCTGATGAAATATTACATCAAGCTAGTATTTCAGGTGTATCAAAGATAAATGTTGATACAGATTTAAGATTAGCAATGACTGCAGGAATTAGAAAAACATTTGTTGAAGAACCTAATGTTTTTGATCCTAGAAAATATTTAGGAAATGCTAGAGAATTAATTAAAGAAACTGTTAAACATAAAATGACAGATGTATTTGGTTCAGCAAATAAAGCATAAGACTTAAACAAAAAAGGGCATATACTTTTAAAACATTAAAGTATATGTCTTTATTTATAATATATTGTATAAAGATACTATGTGTGTATAGCTAAATATATTTTGAATGTGATTGGAGCAATCTTAGAAATTCTTAAATAATTTCATGGAAAGAGTTCACGTCGAGCGAAGCGAGGACTAAGTGGAAGGGTGCCATTAAATTATTTTAGAATTTCTTAGGTTGCGTATTGAACCGAAAAATATATTTAGCTATACACACATAGTATCTTTAATAAAAAATTTATTAATTTAATTGTTTATTTTTTAACTGATAAGCAATTTGACGTTCAGCATCTTTTTTAGCTAAATCTTGGCGTTTATCATATAATTTTTTACCTTTGCCAACACCTAATTCAACTTTAACTAAACTTCCTTTAAAATACAAACTAATTGGAATTAAGCTATATCCTTTCTGTTTAGTAAGACCAATTAATTTAGAAATTTCACGTTTATTAAGTAACAATTTTCTATCACGTAAAGGATCTTTATTAAAAATATTGCCATGATCATATGGACTAATATGCATACCAACAATAAAAACTTCACCTTTTTTTAATATAGCATATGTATCTTTTAAATTAACTTTTCCTTGTCTTATAGATTTAATTTCTGTTCCTGACAAAACAATACCCGCTTCTAGTTTTTCTTCTATATTATAGTTATGATAAGCAGTAGGATTTTTAGAAATTTGCTTTATATTATTATTCATAAAGAACCAGTCCTTTCTTTGATATTTAGTATAGCAAAAAAGGAAAAAAAAAGCAAATAGTTAATATACTAACTATAAAAGTCAATATATTAACTACAGCATTACTCATCTTCATTAGAAGTACGAATTTGAGAGCCATAATACCAAACTAAAGCAACTATAGCAATTCCGGCAATACCAATTATAAGCCAAGTCCAAGCTGTAGAAGTCATGCCTAGAAAAGTAGGGTTAGTTGTAGAAGTTGCTGTTCTAGTTGCTGTATAAGTACTATTAGATGAACGATTATTATTTTGCATTGAATTAGAATTATTATTCATAGAATTTTCCGCTGCTCCTGTTGCACTCTTTGTAGTATTTGCAATATCTCTAGCACCATCTTCAATTGCATTTTCAGCACCACCTACGACATCTCTTACTCCATTTGCAGCATCTTGAAGCATATGTCCATCATCGTTTGCAGCAAAGCAAATTGAAAAAGAGAATATACTAATAATCAAAATTGAAAATGTAATTAATAATTTTTTGTACATAAAATTATCCTCCTTATTTATAGATTTACAATATTAGTATTTAAAAAATAATATAAAATTATTCAGACAAAAAAATATAAATATGGGATAAAATGTCAAAAAAAGATTTAATTTTAAAAATTAAACCTTTTTGATATATACTATTATTTTACTTTTATTAAAATTGCAATTGCTAATAAGATTAATAAAATTCCTACAACAATTAATAATACATTTAAAATTCCAGAAATACCTAATTCTGAATTTGGTGAATAATTAGAAACTTTTGTTGAAGATGAATCTGCAACACCTGTATAATTTTCAAAAGATGTAGTATTTTGCGCATCTTCTTCATCATCACTGTAATTAGCTGAAGTAGTTGATACAGAAGAATTTGAAGTATTAGATGAAGTATTATCAGATGATGTTGTTTCATTTGATGAACTTGTATTTTGTGTATAATTATAAGTTGATGTAGTATTGTTTGTAGCGTCAACAGCTTTTACACTTGTTGCAAAAAATAATACAAAAAATAAAATAACACATCCTATAAAAATTTGTTTTAATTGTTTTGATTTCACTTTACATTACCTCCTAAAATATAAAAAGTTTTATCATTGGATTAACCATTAATATAATATCACAACTAACAAAAATTTGTCCAGTAATTTTAAAAAAAATAAAAAAATACTTGTTTATAAAAAAACGCTATGATAAAATATTTAAAACATAATTTAAGAAAGGATTGAAGCAAAATGGCAAATATATTTGATTATATGTTATGGAGAGATATACCTCTATCAAAAACAGAATTTAATGAAATAGATAATTTAATTTTAGCACGTTTCTCATATTTCCCATTAGATGAAAAAATAATAGATGCTAATGAAAAAATAACTATAAAAGAAAGCTATGAACGTTATAATAAAAATGGAACTACATCAAGAATTTTACAAAAAGAAGATGTAGATTTATATCCAATTTTAGCAAATAGTCAAAGATTTGGAAATTTGTATATATCAGATTTCATAAATAAAATAGATGTTGAACAAGAAAAACAATTTTCAGCAATTACTATACATCTACCAGATAACTGTATTTATGTAGCATATAGAGGAACAGATAATACAATTGTAGGGTGGAGGGAAGACCTAAACATGTGTTTTAGTGATACAGTTCCATCACAATTAGATGCAGCAAACTATTTAAATAAAATAGCTAAAAAGTATGATAGTTCAGATTTGAAAATAATTGTAGGGGGTCATTCAAAAGGAGGAAATTTAGCTATTTATGCTTCAGCTTTTTGTAATCCTGAAATACAAGATAAAATTGTTGAAGTATATAATAATGATGGACCTGGATTTAGTGAAAATATAGTCGAAACAGAAGAATACAGAAAAATTTTAAATAAAATCCAAACATTTATGCCACAAACATCAATAATAGGCAGATTACTTAATCATAAAGAAAAAATCACTATCTTACAAAGTACTCAAACAGGAATTATGCAACATGATTTATACAGTTGGCAAGTTTTAGGAGATCATTTTGTTAAAGATGAGTTCACAAATTCAAGTGAATTTATAGATCAAACAATAAGTAATTGGATAAAAGAGGTAACTCCAAAACAAAGAGAACAATTTGTAAGCGTATTATTTGAGATTTTAAATTCAACACAGGCAGAAACTCTATCAGAAATTAGTGGAAAATGGTTTGCAAATGCTAAAACCATGATAAAATCATATAAAGAACTTGATGATAAAAGTAAAGAAGCATTAAATAAAGCTATAAGTATTTTTGTTAAAGTTGGAAAAGACAATTTTAGAATAAATGCCAAAAACGATTTTCTAAAAGAAAAGATAACTAATTAAATACTATAAAAATTTAGTACCTTAAATAAAAATTTTAATATAAAAAACAATATATGAAAATGTAAATTGGAAAAAAATGTAAAACATTTTATCTGTTTTACAAAAATTTCCAATTTATTTATTATTTTTATTTTATAATATAAATGTTTTAATTATTTGTTTACTGCAAGATAAAGGAGGTAACAACATTGCAATTTTCAGGATATCTTTCAAAACATTTATATAGCAGAATTGCTAATAATTATCAAAACACAGTAATAAAGACACCTTTAGATGAACAAGAATTAATAGCATTAAAAAAGTTTAATATTCCTTATCAATCTGTAATTTCAGAAGAGGGATATCCAATATATATTTTAGATGCTAATAATTTAAAAGCAATTTTTTGTAACTGAAGACAATTGTCACATTATTGCAGTAAACAATGTTACGAATTGTAATAACAAATGTCTGTTTGGAATACATGTTTTTCCTAATAGACAAACAAAAAACAACATAGCACAAAAACTATGTTGTTTTTTGTTTGAAACCTAAAGTAACTTTTCTAATTCTTTAATTTTATCACGTAAATCAGCAGCCTTTTCAAATTCCATTTGACTAGCAAATTGAAGCATTTCATCAGTTAATTTAGAAATAGTAGCCTGAATATCTTCTTTCTTCTCTAATTTATATTCTACACCAATATCTTCTTGTTTTGTAATACTAATAGTTTCTCTAACAGACTTTTTAATAGTTTTTGGCGTAATACCATGAGCTTTATTATATTCTTCTTGTATTTTCCTTCTACGGTTTGTTTCTGTTATAGCTTTTTCCATACTTTCTGTTAATTCATCAGCATACATAATAACTGTACCATCAGTATTTCTAGCAGCTCTACCAATTGTTTGGATAAGTGAACGCTCTGAACGTAAAAATCCTTCTTTATCTGCATCAAGAATAGCAACTAAAGAAACTTCAGGAATATCTAAACCTTCTCTTAAAAGATTAATACCAACTAAAACATCAAATTCACCTAAACGTAAATTTCGTATAATTTCCATTCTTTCTAAAGCTTTAGTATCTGAATGCATATATGCAACTTTAATATCTAACCCTTTTAAATAAGATGTTAAATCTTCTGCCATTTTTTTAGTTAAAGTCGTTACTAAAACCCTTTCATGTTTTTCAACTCTTTCATGTATTTGCTCTATTAAATTATCAATTTGATTTTCAACAGGTCTAACTTCTATTTTAGGATCTAACAATCCAGTAGGTCTTATAATCTGTTCTACAACATTTTCTTTACTATGTTCGTTTTCATAATCAGCAGGTGTAGCACTTACAAAAACTACTTGATTTATTCTTTTTTCAAATTCTTCAAATTTTAGTGGTCTATTATCATAAGCAGAAGGTAAGCGGAACCCATAATTTACTAATGAATCTTTTCTTGATTTATCTCCATTATACATAGCTTTTACCTGTGGAATTGTTGCATGTGATTCATCTATAAGTAAAAGAAAATCTTTTGGAAAATAATCAAATAAAGTAAATGGGGGAGAGCCAGGCTTTCTTCCACTAATATGCCTAGAATAGTTTTCTATTCCTTGACAAAATCCTGTTTCTTTCATCATTTCTATGTCAAAATTTGTTCTTTCTTCAATTCTTTGAGCTTCTATAAGTTTGTTGTTATCTTTAAAATATTTAATTCTTTCTTGTAATTCCGCTTCTATTGTTTCAATTGCTTTTTCTAGTTTATCCTTTTTAGTTACATATTGAGAAGCGGGTGGAATAAGAATATGTTTTCTTTCTCCAATTGCTTTGCCAGTTAATGGATTTATTTCAGAGATCTTTTCAATTTCATCTCCCCAAAACTCAACTCTTACTGCACTTTCGCTTTGAGAAGAAGGATATATTTCTGCAATATCTCCTTTAGCCCTAAATGTACCTCTTTTAAAATCTATCTCATTTCTAGAATATTGCATTTCAACTAATTTTTTTAGTACATCATCTCTGCTTTTTTGCATACCAGGTCTTAAAGATAACATCATTTCTTGATAATCTTCTGGGTCACCTAAACCATATATACATGAAACAGATGCTACAATTATTACATCTCTTGTTTCAAAAAGAGATAAGGTAGCAGAGTGTCTTAATTTATCTATTTCATCATTTATTGATGCATCTTTCTCTATATAAGTATCTGAACTTGGTATATAACTTTCTGGTTGATAATAATCGTAATAACTTACAAAATATTCTACATTATTTTCTGGAAAAAATTCCTTGAATTCTGAATACAATTGCCCTGCAAGTGTTTTGTTATGTGCTAAAACTAGTGTTGGTCTTTGAACTTTATTTATAATATTTGCCATTGTAAAAGTTTTACCTGAACCTGTAACACCTAGCAAAGTTTGAAATTTTTTACCTTCTTCAATTCCTTTTGTTAAATATTCTATTGCTTGAGGTTGATCTCCTGTTGGAGTAAATTCTGAATGTAATTTAAACATTTTTTTATTCCTTTCCTAAGGTATAACCTTATATAAAATTATTATACACCATAAATTCAAAAAAAACTAGTTTTTATTTGTTATTTATAGTATAATACTTAAGGATAAAAAAGGGATATTTATTTTGAAAGAGTTCAAAATCTTTCATTGTTATATATGCCTTTTAAAAAATGAAAGGACTGAAATTTATAATGAATGATAAAATAGTAATAAAAGGTGCAAAAGAACACAACTTAAAAAACATCAATATAGAAATACCAAGAGATAAACTAGTTGTTATAACTGGATTATCAGGCTCAGGAAAATCATCTTTAGCATTTGATACCTTATATGCCGAAGGACAAAGAAGATATGTAGAAAGTTTGTCATCTTATGCAAGACAATTTTTAGGGATAATGGAAAAACCAGCAGTAGAATCAATAGAAGGATTATCTCCGGCAATATCAATTGACCAAAAAACTACTTCAAAAAATCCTCGTTCTACAGTAGGAACAGTTACAGAAATCTATGATTATATAAGACTTTTATATGCAAGAATAGGGACACCATATTGCCCAAATTGTGGAATAAAAATAGAAAAACAATCAATAGACCAAATAGTTGATAATATTATTGCATTAGAAGCGGGAACAAGAATCCAGGTATTAGCACCAGTAATAAGAAGTAAAAAAGGCGAATTTACAAAACAATTAGAAGAATACCAAAAAGAAGGATTTGTAAGAGCTAGAATAGATGGGCAGGTTTATGAACTATCAGATGATATAGATTTAGGCAGAAAGAAAAAACATGAGATAGAATTAGTAGTAGATAGACTAGTAATAAAAGAAGATATTAGAAGTAGATTAACAGAATCTGTAGAAACCGCATTAAAGCATGCAGATAATCTCGTCTTAATAGACATAGTAGGGCAAAAGCCCGTTTTATATAGTACAAATTATGCATGTCCACATTGTGGATTCAGTTTTCCAGAATTATCACCAAGAATGTTCTCTTTTAATAATCCATTTGGAGCATGTCCAGAATGTTCAGGTATAGGATATCTTATGAAAATGGATCCAGATTTAATAATACCAGATAAAAACAAAACATTATATGATGGTGTAAAAGCATTCGGATCTAGTGTTATGAAAAGAGCAGACACGATGGCGAGAATGTATTTTGAGAGTATTGGTAGACATTATGGTGTAGATATTAGTGTACCAATTAAAAAGCTTCCAAAGGACTTTTTAGATAAGATTCTATATGGTACAGGAAGTGAAGTCATAGATTTTGAATTTGAATCATCAGCGGGAAGAAGAAATTTTTCGACTCCATTTGAAGGAGTGTTACCAACATTAGATAGACGTCATAATGAAACTAAGTCTCAAGGAATGAGAGATTTTTATGAAATGTATATGAGTAATTCAGAATGTCCAGCATGTAAAGGGGCAAGATTAAAGCCAGAAATACTTTCTATAAAAATCGGAGATAAAAATATAAATGACCTAACAGATATGTCTATAAGAAAAATTAAAGATTTCTTAAATAATTTAGAATTAACAAAAACACAAGCTATGATTGCAGATATGATACTAAAAGAAATAGATAAAAGATTACAATTTTTAATAGATGTAGGTTTGGAATATCTAACTTTATCAAGAAGTGCAGGGACATTGTCAGGAGGAGAGGCTCAAAGAATACGTTTAGCAACTCAAATAGGTTCTGGTTTAACAGGTGTATTATATATATTAGATGAACCAAGTATAGGATTACATCAAAGGGATAATGACAAACTTTTAGCAACTCTAAAAAAATTAAGAGACTTAGGAAATACTTTAATAGTAGTAGAACATGATGAAGATACTATGTATGCTGCAGACCAAATTATAGATATTGGGCCAGGAGCTGGTTCACATGGAGGAAATGTGATGGCTCAAGGGACAGCAGAAGAAGTAAAATTAGTTGAAAATTCTGTAACTGGTCAATATTTAAGTGGCAGAAAGAGAATACCTGTACCTAAAAAACGTAGAAAAATGGTAAAAGGCAAAGTTATAGAGGTACAAGGTGCAACAGAAAACAACTTAAAAAATATAAGTGTTAAATTCCCATTAGGACTATTTACATGTATTACAGGTGTTTCAGGATCTGGAAAATCAACATTAGTAAATGAAGTACTTTATAAAACAGTTGCCAAAGAGTTAAATGGAGCAAGTGAAAAACCTGGAAAATGTAAAGGAATTAAAGGATTAGAGCAAATAGATAAAATAATAAATATAGATCAATCACCTATAGGAAGAACTCCACGTTCTAACCCAGCAACTTATACAGGAGTATTTGATTTAATAAGAGATATTTTTGCTGGAACAAATGAAGCTAAACTACGTGGATATCAAAAAGGAAGATTTAGTTTTAATGTAGCAGGGGGAAGATGTGAAAGTTGTAATGGAGATGGAGTTCATAAAATAGAAATGCACTTTTTACCAGATGTGTTTGTTCCTTGTGAAGTATGTAAAGGAAAAAGATATAACCATGAAACCCTAGAAGTAAAATATAAAGGTAAAAGCATATCTGATGTTTTAGATATGACTGTAGAAGAAGCTTTAGAATTTTTTGACAAGATTCCAAAAATCAAGCAAAAACTACAAACTTTATATGATGTAGGATTAAGCTATATAAAATTAGGCCAACCTTCTACAACACTTTCAGGTGGAGAAGCTCAAAGAGTTAAATTAGCCACAGAACTATCAAAAAGGGCTACAGGCAAAACTTTATATATATTAGATGAGCCAACTACAGGTTTGCATATTGCAGATGTTCATAAGCTTGTAGACATATTGCAAAGACTTGTTGACACAGGAAATACTATTTTAGTAATAGAACATAATTTAGATTTAATAAAAACTTGTGATTACATAGTTGACTTAGGTCCAGAAGGTGGAGATAATGGTGGGGAAGTTATTGCTGTTGGTACTCCTGAACAAATTTGCAAAAATGATAGAAGTTATACTGGTAAATTTTTAAAAAAATATTTATCATAGATGCATTTTTGGAGCTAGAGCAAAAAAACTATACTTTTGCAATCTTAAAATAATAAGTGTTATATGTAAAAATAATTTTTGAATGTGATTGGAACAATCTTAGAATTTCTTAAATGAAATAATGGAATAACTTCACGTCGAGCAAAGCGAGGACTAAGATGAAGGATTACATTATTTCATTTTAGAAATTATTAGTTTGTGTATTGAACCGAAAAAATTATTAAAACATATAACACTTATTATTTTATATTTATTTTAAGATAGTAGTGTTTTTTGAGTCCGTCCCCAAAAGCATCAAGAAACATTATTTACAATTTTCTTGGTTTTGCTTATCAGTTTCACGATTTGGATTATTTTTGCTACTATTTTTCTTACTCTCTTTATTCTTTTTTGACATATAAAGCACCTCCATTCATTACTACAATTATTTTAACACCAATTTCAAAAAATATACATAAAATGTATTGAACAAAAATAAAAAAAGTGATATATTAAAAATGCACAAAAAGAAAGTAATAGAAGCGGAACTATTAAGTTTATAGGTAAAACTTTAAAACCTAAATATATCAATAAGGAAGATATAAGCAATGTATGTAAATGAAAAGTTAATTGAATTCAATGAATATTTAAAATTCAGAAAAGTAGCTGTAATAGGCCTTGGAGTAAGTAATTTACCATTATTAGACTATTTACATGATAAAAAAGCAATTGTAACTATATTTGATGATAGAACAATAGACGAACTATCAAAAGATATAATAGATAAAATAACTAATTATGGATTTGCATTTTCTTTTGGAAAAAATTCGCTTGAAAAATTAAATGGTTTCAATTTAATTTTTCGTTCACCAAGCTGTTTACCTACGAAACCAGAATTAGAAAATGAAATAAAAAGAGGAGCAATAGTAACAACAGAAATAGAATTATTAATGAAAATGTGTCCAGCAAAAATAATAGGAATAACAGGTAGTGATGGAAAAACAACAACAACAAGCCTAATAAATGCTATTTTAAAAGATGCAGGATATAAAACATATTTAGGAGGAAATATTGGAACACCTCTATTCACTAAATTAGAAGAAATGCAACCAGAAGACATTGTCGTTCTAGAGCTAAGTAGTTTTCAGCTAATGGGAATGGAAGTAAGTCCAAATATCTCAGTTATAACTAATATTACACCAAATCATTTAAATATACATAAAGACTATGAAGAATATATAGAAGCAAAAAAGAATATCTTTAAATATCAAAAAGAAAATGATATTGTAGTTTTAAATTATGATAATGAAATCACTAGAAATTGTGCTAAAGAAGCAAACGGAAAAGTTATATTCTTTAGTAGAAAAGAAAAATTGGATAATGGATATATAGTTGATGGAGACATTATAAAAGTATGCAAAGATAAAATTAGAAAACACATTTTAAATGTCAATGATGTAATACTAAGAGGACAACATAATTACGAAAATATAGCAACAGCTTTAGCAGCAACAAGTACATTAGTTGATACAGATAAAGCTGTAGAAACGCTCATAAACTTTAAGCCTGTCGCACATAGATTAGAATTTGTAAGAGAAATAAATGGGGTAAAATGGTATAATGATTCAGCAAGTTCATCTCCAACAAGAACATTGGCAGGAATAAATGCTTTTAAAGAATCAATAGTTTTAATAGCAGGCGGTTATGATAAAAATCTAGATTATATGCCTCTTGCTAAACCAATTTTAGAAAAAGTTTCGACACTTGTATTAATGGGTCAAACCTCTGGAAAAATATTTGATTGTGTAAAAGAAGAAATGGAAAAAGAAAACAAAAAAATACCAATTTATGTTGTTGATAGTTTAGATAATGCTATAAAAACAGCTCAAAAGTATGCAAGACCTTCTGAAATTGTTTTATTTTCTCCAGCAAGTGCAAGTTTTGATATGTTTAAAAATGCAGTTCAAAGGGGAGAACTATTCAAAGAAAAAGTTAATTTATTATAATTTAATTTTTAATGAAGTCATAAATGGCTTCATTTTTTGTGTTATAATATGACTCCTTCAAAAATACTAACTATTAATATCAACTTTTGTTCTAAAAAAGACAACCTTTGAATATTATATAAAAGAAATTGAGTTGTTACAGATAAAAATGAAAAGGGTGTGATTTTAAATGACAATTGAAGATAGAAAATCATTAAATACAACAACAGGTGTTGTTCAAAATTTAATATTAGAAAATAGGGGAAAGTTAAGCATTTCTGGAGTAAATGATGTATTAAGTTTTGATGATCAAGTTGTAATAGTTGAAACAGAACTTGGATTATTAACAGTAAAAGGAGAAAACATAAGAGTAAATAAACTTAGTATAGATACATCAGAAGTTATTTTAGAAGGAGAAATTTCATATTTAGCATATAGTAACAAAGAAACAGAAAAAAGCAAAAACAGCAGTTTATTAAGCAAAATATTTAAATAATTAAGAAAGATGTGAATAAAATGATTACTAACCAAGCTTATACATTTATTATATTTGTAATTATTGGTTTTTTAATAGGAATAATATTTGACTTTTTTAGAATCTTAAGAAAAAGTATAAAAACTAATGATATAGTAACTTATTTTCAAGATATAACATTTTGCATAATTACTGGTTTTATTGTGTTATATGCCATTTTTTATTTTAACAATGGAGAATTTAGAATATATATGTTTATAGGAATATTATTAGGTTGTTTAATGTATCTAGTAACAATAAGTCATTATATTATAAAAATCAATGTAATTATATTAACAAAAATAATTAATCTATGTAAAAAAATAATAATTATAATACAAATTCCTTTTAAAAAAATATGTAAAATAATACGTAAATTATTAAATCCAATTATTTTTATTATTATCAATACAAGTAAAAATATGTCAAAAAAAGAAAAAAGTAATAAAAAAATACATAAAACCCTAAAAATAAAAAGGATTTTTGAAAAAAAAGTAGAATAATATAGTTATATGATATTCTTGAGGAGGAACATACCTATGAAAAAAACTAAAAAGATAGTCAAATTTACTATTATTTTTATAATTGCTGTATATATAATTTTAACATTTTCAAATCAGCAACGAACATTAAATCAATATTCAAAAAATTATGAAGAATTAACATCACAAATAGAGGAACAAAAAGAATATAATGAACAACTTTCTAAAAAGAAACAAGACATTGAATCAACTGATTTTATAGAAGATATGGCTAGAGAAAAGTTGGATATGTATTTGCCAAATGAAAAAATATATATAGATACTGGATATTAATTGTTATATAAAATTTATTGATATACTGTTTTAAAAGTGTATTTGATATACATAAAACTGTATATCTTTTTTCTTATAAAACTATTCCATTTTTATTACAAATATGTTATAATACTAACGTAAAGGAGGAAATTATGCCTGAATTAGAAAAAATGACTTTATCAGATTTAAAATTATTAGCTAAAGAAAATAATATTAAAAATATTTCAAAATTAAAAAAAGAAGAATTAATAGAAATCTTAACAAATTTATTATCATCTCAAAATCAATTTAATTTTCAAGAAAAATCAAATCAAACAGAAAATGAAGAAACAGCTTCTTTAAATATTTTAAATGAGCCTTCAATTGACTACAAATTAACAAATGAAGGCGACGAAATTGTAGAAGGAATTTTAGACATTTTACCAGACGGATATGGTTTTTTAAGAGGAGAAAATTATTTATCTACAGCAAAAGATGTTTATGTTTCAGTGGTACAAATAAAAAGATTTAAATTAGACACAGGAGATATGATTAAAGGTATTTCTAGATTTCGTGAAGGAGAAAAATTTCCTTCATTGATATTTGTTGGAGAAGTAAATGGTGAACATCCTGAAAAAGCAGCAAAAAGAAAAAGATTTGATGAACTTACACCAATATATCCAGAAGATAGATTAAAATTAGAAACTGTCCCTAATGAATATGCTATGAGAATTATAGATTTAATGTGTCCAATTGGAAAAGGACAAAGAGGAATGATAGTTGCACCACCTAAAGTTGGAAAAACTACATTACTAAAAAAGATAGCAAACAGTATTACCAAAAATAATCCGGATGTAGAATTAATTATGTTATTAATAGATGAAAGGCCAGAAGAAGTTACTGATATGAAACGTTCAATAAAAGGACAAGTAATATATTCTACATTTGATGAATTACCAGAACATCACGTAAAAGTTGCAGAAATGGTTTTAGAAAGAGCAAAAAGAGTAGTAGAGCAGGGGAAAGATGTTGTTATATTATTAGACAGTATTACCAGATTAGCCAGAGCATATAATCTTGTGATACCATCATCAGGAAGAACTTTATCAGGAGGTATTGATCCAGCAGCATTACACAAACCAAAAAAATTCTTTGGAGCAGCTAGAAATATCGAATTTGGTGGTAGTCTTACTATTTTAGCTACAGCTTTAATAGAAACAGGTAGTAGAATGGACGACGTCATATTTGAAGAATTCAAAGGTACTGGTAACATGGAAGTTCACTTAGATAGAAAATTATCTGAAAAAAGAATCTTCCCTGCAATTGATATTAATAAATCTGGTACTAGACGTGAAGACCTATTGTTAACTCCAAAAGAAAAGGAAACAGTATTTGCATTAAGAAAAGCTATGAATAGTTTAACTGTTGCAGAAGTTACAGAACAAGTTATAAAAAGAATGACCGAAACTAAAACAAATTCAGAGTTTGTAGACAAAATGGACATATACTTAAGAATGTTTAAATAATAATATATTTTATAAAATAAAAAACAAATAAGTGAATTAATTATAAAAAATTTGTTCCTTATTTGTTTTCATTTATCGCTTTAGTTGCTGCTATTGCAGACAATATATTTCCGAGTTAAGTAAAACATGTATATAAATAGGGGGTTAATATGATTTATAATGAAAAAACAATAATGGATATTATGGGAATTTCCCAAGATGAATTAATTTATAGCAATATTTTAAACTTTTACATGAATCCAAAAGAGGAACACGGTCTTGATTATATTGTCTTAAAATCTTTAATTGAAATTTTAGACACAAAAAAATTATTAAATAAAAATGAATTCAATTATTCTAATATTTCATTAGTAAGAGAGTATGAAACATTAAAAGGTAATTCAATTGACATAGTTATAAAAAATGATCATTTTGTTATAGGTATTGAAAATAAAGTTAATGCACCTCTAAAAAATGATTTAATTGATTACAGAAAAACTCTTGAAGCTCTTGGATTAAAAACAATATTAATTGTTTTATCAAAGAATGAAATTGACACAATGTATCAAGAAACAGGTTTTATTAATATATCTTATTTAGAGTTTGCAACATCATTAGAAAAGAAAATAAAAACTTGTAAAATTAAAAATTCAAAATGGTATATATTTTTAGAAGATTTTATTGTTAATTTAAAAGACAATAATGTCGAATATAACTATAAAAAGAATTTGTCAATTAATAAAGAAATAGATATCAATAATTTCATAAAACAAAAAGATATAGAAATTGAAAATAAAATTAAACAATTTTCAGAAATAGTAGAATATCAAAAAAACGATAAAAAGGTAATACATTACAACCATGTAAAAGTTGTTGACTTAACAGCTTATGTTGGATTCAAAAATTATAATATTGATGCTAGATTAACTGCTAATGGTTGGACAATAGCAATATATGTATATACAAATAAAAAAGTATTACCTATGAAAGATTTTCTGCATGATAATAATTATCATATCATTTCAGAAAATAACCAACATCTAATAATAAAGGAATTTGACTATAATGAAAATGTAGAAGTTATAGCAGAATATTATTTAAATATTTATAATCTGTTAAAACTTAATTTTATTTAGATAATAAAAAGTTATGGTAAATAAAAAGTTGTGTGACTTATCAGAACTAATACGAAAAACTGAAAATAAAAATATATTTTTAGAAATAGAAAAAAATAGGATAAAATATGCAAGTGATGACGAATTAAATTATATTGTCAAAAAATATTATTCTAAAGAACAAGAACAGCAAAAATCCTTAGAAGATATAAAACAATATAAAGACTTGATTAACAAATACAAATAATAAGGTACAGATAGTATCTTTTCTTCTAATTATTTTTATATTTATGAAAATGATGGTTTTAACAATAATAAAATTATTGCTAAAATAGAAATCGAAAAAAATGAAGATTTGATAAATGCTTTGCGAAAGGAGATTAAAAATGGAACTAACGCAGGAACAAAAAATATTAGTAACACTATTCAGACAGCTAGAAATGTCAGAAAATTTAATAATAGCAACAATGATAGCAATAAAAGAACCCAAACAAACAAGCTATTGGACTATATAATAATGAAGGACGACGAAGGGGAGAAATTGGACAAAGACGAGATAGTCAAGAAAGCATTAGAAATAAGTCAGGAATAGAGAACTCAAAACAGAGTTCTTTTAATTTACACAAAAATAATACATCAAATAATATAAAGTCAATGAAAAAGCAATCAACTTCACATCAAAATGGAGGTTTAACAAAAACAGAATATGATAGTCAAGGAAATCCTATATCATTCAAGACAGCCCAATTCTTTAAGGACAGTAAAGTTCGTGATGATAAAGGAGACCTTATGGTCATGTACCATGGAACAGAAGCAAATGCTGGAATATCTAAAGAATATTGGTTTACAAAATTTGATATAGACAAAGCTGGAAATCATGGAAATAAGCTGGGACATGGTTTTTATTTTACTTCTGACAAATCACATGCAGAACAATACGCACATTTAAAAGGTAACATTTATGAGACATATCTAAATATAAAAAATCCATTAGAAGTAAAATATTTTAACTCAGGAGACTTAGCTTATTCTATTAGAAATATTAATCCATATATCGAAGGTGTATTTTACAACAAAAGCAAAAAAAATGGACTGCTAATTTGATATTTCAAAAGAAAAGATATTATAAAACATTTGAAAATAAAGAAGATGCTATACAAATAGAATTAATTATATAAATTATATTGAATAGTATTTTTAAGTATTTTATAATCATTTTTAATAAACAACGTAGGATAGTGTAGAGGAGAGGGTTGATTTGAAATTACAGGTATTATTTTAGTAATATATAACATTGCACAAAATCAATCTAATACGACCAACTTGGAGCATTGAAAAAATGCAAAATATTGAAGTTTTAACATTAAAAGTGTTAATTCAAAGATTTTTAATCAAAATGTTTTTGTTCTAAATATCAAATTCAATTATTAATTTACACATTTGAACTATCTGAAAATAGTCGTTAATGTAACACTATAAATGATAGGAGGAGTGTAATTTTTTTATGTTTAAGTTCTTTAAAAGAAAAATCAAATTAGAAAGTTTTGAAGTGAGAATTATTATTAATTCTTTAAAAGTGATGCGTAATAAATTAATAGAAAATAATGAAGATACAGAATATGCTGATGAAATTCTATTAAAGTATTTATGTGTTCTTGATAAAATGTAATGTGATTAAATCTTGATTAGTATTTTATACTAACTTTTTGTTGTGCCTCCAAATGAGAGGAGAAGCTATGAATATAAAAATTTTAGAAACAAAATTACAAACAATATTTGAAAATGATTTGTTTGCAGTTACAGAAGAAAACATAAAAGAAAGAATACTAATAGAATTAGATTTTATTCTTCAAAGGATAGCAGAATATTATGAAACAATTGAAATGATAGCAACAATAAAATTAGGTGCAAGAGAACATATAAAAGATGAAAAATATGATTTAGAAAATTTAGGAGAAATCATAATAAAATGTGATAATATTCTTGATATGTTGGAAAATGAATCTATTTATTACAAGGAAAAATTAATTAATTTTACAGAAGAAATATTTATTAATCAGGATTTATATGACTTACTAAAAAAAGACATGCCTTCAATTAGCAAACTATTAGATAAACTTATTTTAGAAAATTCAAATTCATCTATTGATAATTTTTTAAATTGGTTTGATAATGAAAGTAATTATATAAAAATAGCAAACCTAGCAAATGTCGATGCTTATCAGTATATAAACAAATTGTGCTATGAATATTGCGAAATATTAAAACCATATCAAAATTTAAAATTAGTAAAGAATGAAACAGGTGGTGTAAATGATGAAAGAACAGGAAGCAATCAGTTATTTAGAAAGTCTTGAAAGAGGACAATATGTAACAGTAAATATTCCGATATCAAAAAATGATAACTTACCAATAACAGCAATGTATCTTGGAAAAGATGAACAAGGTAGATACAATTTTGCTGATAGTGGCAGATTTGTTTTTTCAAAGGAATTTATTGAAAAAGGAAAAATAAGTTTAGATAAAGAATATGATGGAGATAAAGCATTTGAAATATATGCTAATCTTCAAAAAGAAATTAAAAAAGAAAAAATAAAAAAAGATAGAGAAAGATAAAGAGTTGATTTTTAAAATTGACTCTTTTTTGATTGGAGGAAACATGAATACAGAAACAAATACAATAGAAATTCCCCAAAAAGTTTTTAAAGAAATTAGATGGCATTTAATTCATTTTTACGAATTAGATGATTATATAAAAAGACGTGAAAATCAACTTAGAGAGGAATTATTTGATTATTATCATTTTACAAATAAGAACTGTTTGAAAAATATAAATTCTTATGGTTATACATTAGAAAATTGCATTATAGCAATTGAAAATGATAGAAAAATAAAAAGACTTAAAACCTGGAAAAAATTAATAAGAAAGTATATGAACGATGTCGATAATAAAAATGATTTTATTGAATATTGGGTTACAAAATATACTTTTTTTGATAAAAGAAATATAGGATTTATAAAAGAACATTTAAATCTTGATAAACAACAATTTAGGAATGAAATATTACTTATATTTAATGAACTATATCGCAGAGCAATTGAAGGAAAACTTTACAAGGAGGTGGCTTATAATGTCTGAATGTAAGGTAATAGCAATTGCAAATCAAAAAGGTGGGGTTGGTAAAACAACTACCACTTTTAATTTAGGAGTAGCATTGCAAAATCAAGGCAAAAAAGTATTAGTTGTAGATGCTGATCCACAAGGTGACTTAACTACTTATATGGGATATTCAGAAAATGAATTAAAAACAACAATTGCTAATTTAAAAGAAACAATAAATGTTTTAAAAGAAAATTATGGACGTGCAATTAAATTATATAATTCACAAATACCGTTAGCTGTTAAAACAGCAGAGTCAACATCAAGAGGAAAAAGCATATTTAAAGTAAAGTAGCAATAGCGTACGAAAATTTTGCAAAGGAGGTGTTGGCAGATGACAGAGAAAGACAAAAGAATGGAACTTCCAAAGATGTCGTTAGATGATTTATTTACAATATAAGGAGAACGAGATACAAAAGAAACAATTGTAGCTATTCCAATAAATGAAATTGATGATTTTCCTAATCATCCCTATAAGGTAAAAGATGATGATAAAATGCTAGAAATGAGTGAAAATATAAAAAGATATGGAGTAACTCAACCTGTAATTGTAAGGCAAAAAAATGATGGAAAATTTGAGATGATTTCAGGACATAGACGGAAAAGGGCAAGTATTCTAGCAGGTAAAGAAAATATAAATGCTATTGTAAAAAAATTAACATATGAAGAAGCTGTTATATTAATGGTTGATAGTAATGAAAACCAAAGAGATGAAATATTACCTTCTGAAAAAGCATTTGCGTATAGAATGAAATATGAAGCTATAAAAAAACAAGGACAAAGAACAGACTTAACTTCTGGACCAGTGGTCCAAAAGTCAAATTCGCTTGAAGAAATTGCTAAAGACTCTAAAGAAAGCTATAAACAAGTCCAAAGATATATCCGTTTAACATTCTTAATTACAGAAATACTAGACATGGTAGATGAAAAGAAAATAGCATTTAGACCAGCAGTTGAAATATCTTACTTAAGTGAAGATAATCAATATGTGTTATTAGATATTATGCAATTTTCAGACATAACACCAAGTCTAGCATAAGCAATACATTTAAGTATGTGGTCAGCTGTAATCTATGGTAGTTCAGTAGGTAGTAATGATATTGTAAAAGTTGCACTAGAACAAGTTGGAAATGTTGGAGGACAACCTTCTGGTCTTGGTATGGTTTTGGCTCACGAGTTGAATGGTGTGCTTGTTTTGTCAGTTGGTGTGCTAATCAATGTGGATATATAGATAGTGGAATTATACCTAAATTTGCAAGTTGTCAAACAGAGGGTATATCGTGGTTTAAAACTTGTGGGCTTTGGAAAGAAAGAGGTTATATACCAAAATCACGGAGATATTATATTTTTCGATTGGGAAAGTGATGGCACTTCAGATCACGTTGGAATAGTTGAAAAGTGTGAAAATGAAAAAGTATATACAATAGAGGGAATTTCAAATGATGATATGTGTAGACAAAAAGAATATGACATCAATAGCAATGTTATATGTGGCTATGGAACACCTATGTACTAATTTGAATTTTTATGATAATATAAATTTAGAATGAAAGGAAAGAATTATAAATATGAAAATAGATAGATTTAATGTAGCAGAATTAAAAGATGGAAATAGAGCGACAATTATAGATGTAAGAGGAAAAAATGGGTATTTTGCAGAAGTAGTAAATGCCTATGGACAAACAGTTGCAAAAAGAAATATAATAGATGAAGAAATAAAATAATATTTTAAATTTAAAATCACACATT
>CAKPOI010000004.1 GCA_934169775.1 uncultured Clostridia bacterium | reverse complement strand
ATACAAATCAAATATTTTTTATTGTTTGGGACATTTTCATATCCTACTACTTAAGACATTATCATAAATGAATGAGAAACAATAATTCAAGATTTAACAAACACTTGAAAAAAAAAGCAAATAATGTTATAATATGGATATCTTTTAGAGAGGGGGATATATCAGATCAAAAGCTGATATTTATAATATGCCAAAGTTTTTCGTACAACAAAAACAAGTAGAAGGGAACAAACTAAAAATACAAGATGGAGATGTAAATCACATAAAAAATGTACTAAGAATGAAACCTAAAGAAAACATAAATGTTTGCATAATGCCAGACGGAATAAACACAATTTGCCAAATAGAAAAAATAGAAGAAAAAGAAATTATCTGTTCAATAATAAAAAAAGAAGAAAACACAACAGAAATCAATATAAAAGTATCAATATTCCAAGGACTTCCTAAAAGTGACAAAATGGAATTAATAATTCAAAAATCAGTAGAGCTTGGAGTGTACAATATCTTTCCAGTAGAAATGAAAAGATGTGTAGTAAAATTAAAAGAACAAGATGCAAAAAAGAAGATTACACGTTGGCAAAAAATATCAGAAGTAGCAGCAAAACAATGTGGAAGAGATATGATACCAGAAATAAAAGAATGTATAAAAATAGAACAAATATGTGAAAAAATACCAATGTATGATAAAATCATAGTAGCATATGAAGAAGAAAAAGAAACAAGCCTAAAACAAGAATTAGCAAAAATAAAAAATAATCACAATAAAGAACTAAAAATAGGAATAGTAATAGGACCAGAAGGTGGAATAGATTATGCAGAAATAGAAAAATTAAAAAAAGCAGGTGCAGAAATTGTTACACTAGGAAAAAGAATACTAAGAACAGAAACAGTAGCTTTAAACGTGCTTAGCAATATAATGTATGAATTTGAACAAGAATAGATAACAACCAAAGACAAAAAGTAAGCCAAATAAAAGGAAGGATGAAAGAGTTGAAAGAAAATAAAAAAGCAAAAACAGACAACAAAGTACCAAATGAAATAATAAAACAAATATTTATTAACATATTAATAGCAAATATTTTAATGATAATTTTTTTTATAATAATGTTTTTATACAATGAAGTAACATTTGAAAAATTAGAATTATCAATTCAAACATTTTCAGGAATATTTCTATTACTAGGATTAATAAATATGGAAAAATCATATAAAACTGACAGTAACGCAAAAATAATAAGAGCAATAGAATTTTTTACAATATCAATATATACATTATCAATAATGCATATTATAAAAAAATATCAATATGATTTTCAAATATATACAGCAGCAAGTTCATACATATTTGCAATATATTATGTACTAAAATCAATAATTATATATACAAATTGCAAAAGGAAAATGTTAGAAAATATAAGTGACATAAAAAGTATAGTGCAAAAAGAAGAACCAGTAAAAAAAGAAGCAACTAAGAAAGCAAAAAAAGAAGAAACAGCAAAAAATGAAACAACTAAAAAAGTAGAAAAAGAAGAAACTCCAAAAAAGAAAACAAGCAAAAAAACAGAAAAAGAAAACACAATAAAAAAAGAGCCAATCAAAAAGAAAAACAGCACAAATTCAAAAAAAGCAGAAACAGTAAAAACGAAAAAAACTACAACCAAAAAGAAAAAAGAGGTAAAATAAATGATAAAAAGCATGACAGGCTTTGGAAAAAGCAGTTTAATTAATGAAAAAAGAGAATATCAAATGGAAATGAAAAGTGTAAATCATAGATATTTAGACATAAATATAAGACTTCCAAGACCACTAATATTTTTAGAGGAAACAATAAAAAAAGAAATTGCTGCAAAAATTCAAAGAGGAAAAATAGAAGTATTTGTAACATTTAACAACAAAGAACAAGACAGTGAAAAAATAACAATAAATAAAGAACTAGCAAAAACATATATAAAACAACTAAAAGAACTAGCAGAAGAAAGCCAAATATCAACAGAAATAAATGTTTTAGAAATAGTACAAATGCCAGATGTTTTAAACATTTCAATGGAACAAGATGAAGAAGTATTAAAAAAAGAAATAATAGAGCTAACACAAAGAACAGTAGAAAAATTAGTAGAAATGCGAAAATTTGAAGGAAAGAAAATAGCAGAAGACTTAGAAAACAGAATTGAAGACATAAATAAGAAAATAATAAAAATATCTGCCATTTCCACTAGACTTATTGAAGAATATATAGTAAAATTAGAAAAGAGAATAAAAGAATTATTACAAACTGATGAAATTGATAAAAACCGATTAGCACAAGAAGTTGTTATATATGCAGACAAATGTTCAATAGAAGAAGAAATAACAAGGCTAAAAAGTCATATAAATCAATTCAAGGAATTACTATGCACAGAAGGAGCCATAGGCAAAAAAATAGATTTCCTTATACAAGAAATGAACAGAGAAATCAACACAGTAGGTTCAAAAGCAAATCAATTAGAAATTATAGATGTTGTTGTAGATGTAAAAACAGAACTAGAAAATATAAGAGAACAAATACAAAACATAGAATAAAAAATAACATAAAGTTCAAATATATAAGTAAAAAATAAACACAACTTTTTACAACCAAGGCAAAAGCCTCAAGAAAGGAAAGTGATAAATATGCAATTAGTAAACATTGGCTTTGGAAATATTGTTTCGGCATCAAGAATTATAGCAATAGTAAGTCCAGAATCATCACCAATAAAAAGATTAGTACAAGAAGCAAAAGATAATAAAGTAGTAGTAGATGCAACATATGGAAGAAGAACAAGAGCTGTACTTATAATGGACTCAGGGCATATAATACTTTCAGCAGTACAACCAGAAACAGTAGCAGGAAGAATTGATAAAGATATATCAACTGCTACAACAATAGTAGAAAACACTGAAGAAGAAAAGGAAAATAAAAATTAATTAAAAGGTAGGTAATGTAAAATGATGGTAAAACCAACAGTAAATGAATTATTAGAAAAAGCAGAAAATCGCTATGCATTAGTAATAGCAACATCAAAAAGAGCAAGACAATTATCAACAGGAGCAAAACCAATGACAAACAAAAAAGAAGAATCAATGGTAACATTAGCAGCAGATGAAATAGCAGAAGGAAAAGTAGAAATATTAAAAGCCCCAGAAGAAGAACAAGACGACTTTAATGAAGAAGTATTAGAAAACAAAACAGAAGAATAAATCTATTTACAAAAATAAAGCAAAATTAATACATTAAATATATGTAAAGGGGAATAGATATGTTAGTAATATTATCAGGAGTTTCAGGAGCAGGAAAAGATACAATAAAAAAAGAGTTAATAAAAAGGATGGAAAATGTAATATCATTACCATCTTATACATCAAGAAATCCAAGACCAGGAGAAGAAGAAGGAGTACAATACCACTTTATAACAAAAGAAGAATTTAAAGACAAAATAAATAACGATGAATTTTATGAATATGACTTACATCATGAAAACTATTATGGAACATCTAAAAAATTAATGAATGAAAAAATTCAAAGTGGAAAAATAATAGTAAAAGATATAGAAGTAAATGGAACAGAAAATTTAATAAAAAAATTAGCAAATGACACAAAATTGGTTACAATATTCTTAAAAGTAGACAAAGAAGAACTAAAAAACAGACTTATAAATAGAGGAGACAATTTAACAGAAGCGGAAATTCAATTAAGACTAAATAGATTAGAATATGAAGAATCAAAAACAAAATTATACGACTATGTAATAAAAAATGACGACTTAGAAAAAACAGTACAAATAATAATGACAATAATAGAAAATGAAAAAAAACTAGAAGATAAAAACAATTAACAAGGGTGGCAAGAAATGGGATTATTAACGATATTGTATATATTAATATTTTTAGTATTTGCATTAATTTTATTTGCAGTAGTACAAATAAAATTAGCAGGAATGCAAATAAAAGATTTTTGGGGATTTATTGAAGCAAACCAAATGTTAGATAAACTATATAGATTTGCAAAACAATATCAAAACATGTCTCCACAAGAGCAAGTAATTTATTTAGCAGAAGCAGAAAAAATATTTTTAGCATTTGACAAAGTACCAAACGAATTATGGGAAGAAGACTATCAAAAATATAAAGAAGTACTAAAAAAATATAATGACATTAGAATGATAAGATGGGCTTCATAACAAAGCTAATATAACTTAAGAAAGGAGTATATGATATAAAAAACCAAAGATTTTTTAAAGAAAATCGGTCAACACACAAAAGCTTATAAAATAAATTTTTTATGTAATGTGGTTTAATATATCATATAAAATATGGAAGAAAGTAAAATATTTAGAATAATATTTCTTTTCCTTATCGCTATAACATGTGCAATAATTTTCTATTTTTCCAATCAAAATGGCGAAATATCTGGAAACACAAGTGGAAGAGTAATACGAAAAGTTTTAAACAATTTCACAGAATATCAAAAATTAAGTGATAAAAGAAAAGAACAAATAGTAGAAAAACTACAGCCTTTTGTGAGGAAAATGGCGCATTTTAGTATTTATACACTATTAGGCTTTAATTTAATGGGATTTTTCTTAACATTCAAATTAGGAAGAATAATAAAATACATATTACCAATATCAGCAGGAATGTTATATGCTATAAGTGATGAAATTCATCAAATGTTTTCAGCAGGCAGAACTGCAAAAATATTTGATGTTGGAATAGATACATGTGGAGTAATATTTGGAACAATAATAATAATGATATTTTCCAAAATAGTATATTGGGCAAGGACAAGCAGAGAATACAAAAAAATAAAAAAAGAGGAGGAAAAACAATATGGCAGGTAAACACTCTATGAACAATAACGAAGTTCCAAAAGCTCTAAAAAAAGACAAAGTTTTAGAAGAAGTACCAAAAGCTTTAAGAGATAATGGAAATGATGAAAAAACACAAAAATCAATAAGAAATAATGAAGCTGACGAAGAGACACCAAAAGCATTCCAAAATAATTATCAACAAGAATCACTAAATAAAAACGAACAATTTAATAATGGCGAAGAAAATTATGAATATGCAAAAAGGGGAAGAAAAATGGAAACAACAAGAAAAAAGAAAAGACATATATTTAGAAATACAGTAATAGTACTATTAGTATTATTGATAGGAATAGTAAGTGCTGGATATGGATATATTCAAAACAAATTGGGAAAATTACAAAAGGTAGAAATAAATAAAGAAGAATTAGGAATATCAAAAGAAGTATCTGAAAATCTAACAGGATATAGAAATATAGCACTATTTGGAGTAGACAGCAGAAATCATGAATTAGAAAAAGGAAATAGAAGTGACTGTATAATTATAGCAAGTATAAACAACAGCACAAAGGAAGTAAAATTAATATCAGTATATCGTGATACATATGTACAAATTCAAGGACATGGGCTAGACAAAATAACACATGCATATTCTTATGGTTCAGCCCAATTAGCCTTAAACACATTAAACACAAATTTAGATTTAAACATATCAGAATTCGCAACAGTAAATTTTGATGTTGTAGCAGATGCAGTAGATGAACTAGGCGGAATAGAAATAAATATAGAATCACAACAAGAAATGAAATATTTAAATGATTATATTGTAGAAACATCAAAAGTAACAGGTAAATCAACACCAAATGTAACCAAAACGGGAAAACAAACATTAAATGGTGTGCAAGCAGTAGCATATTCAAGAATACGTTACACATCAGGAGGAGATTACAAAAGAACAGAACGTATGAGAGATGTATTAACAGCAATGCTAACTAAATTAAAAACAAAAAGTATAGGTGAAATAAACAAATTTGCAGACAACATATTACCAAAAGTATATACTAATATATCATCAGGGGAAATTTTAGCATTAACACCAAGTTTAATGAGTTATAAAATAACAGACAGTATAGGATGGCCATATACAACAAAAGGAATAACGATTGATAGATGGTATGGGGTGCCAGTCACATTAGAAAAAAATGTAACACAGCTACACCAAGAAGCATTTGGAGAAACAGACTATACACCTTCTGAAAAAGTAAAAAATATAAGCGAACAAATTACTAAAAAGACTGGATATAAATAAAAAATAACAGTGAAATAACAATAATAAAAATAAAATATAAAGAAAAAATTTGAGAACATAATTATTAAACTAGAAAAAATAATTATGTTTTCAAAAAATGTAAAAAAATGTATCAAAGGTTTTCAAAAAATATGTCGAAAAATGGTTGACAATAATGTAAACAGCATATATAATTAAAAGTGATATTTATATAAACTTTAAGGGGGAAAATATAAATGAATATTAATGTTGATTCACAAGAGGCAATATTAAGTAGAGACATTGTTATAGTACCTAAAATCGCAAAAAAAGCAAAAAAAATAAATTATATAGGTATAAAAAGAGCAATTGATGTAATAATAAGCATAATAGGACTTATAATTTTATCACCAATCTTTTTAATACTAGCAATAACAATAAAACTAGACTCAAAAGGGCCAGTATTTTTTGCACATACAAGATATGGAAAAAACGGTAAGAAATTCAAAATGTACAAATTTAGAACAATGTATGAAAATGCACAAGATATGATAAATGATTTTACACCAGAACAAATGAAAGAATGGAAAGAAAACTTTAAACTACAAAATGATCCACGTATAACAAAGGTTGGAAAATTCCTAAGAAAAACTAGCTTAGATGAATTACCACAAATTGTAAACATAATAAAAGGAGATTTATCAATAATAGGGCCACGACCAGTAATTGAGGAAGAATTAGAAAAATATGGTGAGAATAAAGAAAAATTCTTAAGCATTACACCAGGTCTTACTGGATATTGGCAAGCTAATGGTAGAAGCTCTACAACATATGAACAAAGAATGGAAATGGAATTGTATTACATAGATAACATTTCACCTAAATTGGATGTTAAAATATTTTTTAAGACTATTGAGTCTGTTATCAAAAAAGAAGGAGCAATTTAATGAAAAAAATTTCTTTTGTAATATTAACATGGAATTCTGATAAGTACATTACAAATTGTATTGAATCAATAAATACAATTTGTAATTTTTGTACCCAAATAACAATAGTTGATAATGGTTCAACTGATAATACAATAAAAATACTAAAAGAATATGAAAAAAACAACAATATACATGTTGTTTTTCTGCCAACCAATGAAGGAACAACTAAAAGTAGAAACATAGCATTAAAACAAATAAGAGAAGATACAGATTATATTTGTATTTTAGACTCTGATACTATAATAAATTCAGAGGCAATAGATATTCTAGCAAAATATCTTGACAAACACGAAGAAGTAGCAATAGTAGGACCATCAATGAAAAATGAAAAAGGAGAAAAGCAAATACCATATAGGAAATTTCCAAATTGGAGAATAAAACTATTAAAAGCTTTTCCAATAAAAAAAATTAGTAAAAAAGGACAAAAATTAGAATCTTATCCAATAGAAGAATTGACAGATGAATTCGAATGCGATTATTTAATTTCAGCTTGTTGGCTTATGAGATATGAAACATATAAAAAATTAGGAAATCTTGATGAAAAAATTTTTTATTCTCCAGAAGATGTTGAATATTGCATGAGAGCAAGAAGTTGTGGATATAAAATAGTACACTTAAGAAAAGCTGAAATAATACATATATATCAACGAATTTCAAAAAAGAAATTAATTAGTAAAATAAATTTATCGCACTTACTTGGCATAAAATATATATTAAAAAAATACAAAAAATTTTTAAGAAAATATAAAAGATAGGAATGAGAATAATGAATATATTATTTGTAAATCCGCCTTTTAAAGCGGAATATGGAAAATTTTCAAGAGAAGCAAGAAGCCCAATGATAACAAATAGTGGGGTTATTTACTATCCATTATGGCTATTATATGCAGCAGGAGTATGCAAAGAAGCAGGAAATAATATATATTTTTTAGATGCTCCAGCCAAAAAAATGACACATGAAAATGCATTTCAATGGATTGAAGAAAAAAAAGTTGAACTGAATTTAATAGTAATAAATACAAGTACACCGTCAATATATAATGATGCAAAATTTGCAGGAGATTTAAAAGATAAATACCCAAAAGCATTTGTATTACTTGTAGGTACACATCCAACAGCATTGCCAGAAGAAACTTTGGATTTAGATAAAAGGGTAGATGGTGTGGCAATAGGCGAATTTGATTATATTGTTAGAGATTTAGCTAAAAATTTAGAAGAAAACAAAGATATAAACGAAGTTAATGGAATAGTATACCGAAATGTTGAAGGAAAATATATAAGAACTAAAGCTATGATGCCAGTTGAAGATTTAGATAAAATACCTTTTGCAGCCAAATTAATTAATGAGTATCTAGACCCCAAAGATTACTTCTTTGCTGCCTCTGAATATCCAGAAATACAAATTTTTACAGGAAGAGGATGTTTATGTAGATGCTATTTTTGCGTATACCCACAAGTTATGCATGGACATAGATATAGAGCTAGAAGTGCAGAGAACGTAGTAGAAGAATTCGAATATATTGTTAATGAAATGCCATCAATAAAAGAAATAGTAATAGAAGATGATACTTTTACAATTGACACAAAGAGAGTAAGAAAAATATGTGAATTGCTAATAGAAAAAGGAATTAACAAAAAAATAAAATGGTTATGTAATGCAAGAGTAAATTTAGATTATGAAACAATGGTTTTAATGAAAAAAGCAGGTTGCAAACTACTAATTGCAGGAATAGAAAATGGAAATCAAGAAATGCTAAATAATATGAAAAAAGGCACTACAGTAAAACAAATAGAAAGATATGTAAAAGATGCAAAAAAAGCTAAACTATTAGTACATGCTTGTTATATGGTAGGCACAAAAGGAGAAACAAGAGAAACAATGGCAAATACTCTTAAATTTGCAATAAAATTAAATACAGATACAGCACAATTTTATGTATTACATCCATATCCAGGAACAGAAGCATATAATTATGCAGTAAAAATGGGATATTTAGAAGATAAAAAATATTCAGAATATTTAAAAGAGGATGGAACAGATAATTGTGTATTACACATAGATGATATTACATCACAAGAATTAGTTGACTTCTGTGATTATGCTAGAAAAAAATATTACTTGAGACCAAAATATATACTTCATAAAATAGGACAATCTTTAACAAATAAAGATGAATTAGTAAGAAATTTTAAAGGATTTAAAAATATTGCACCTAAATTATTTGGAAGAAAAGGAAAAGATATAAAAAATGTTAAATAGAAAAGAAAAAGTCTCAGTTGCAATGGCTTCATATAATGGAGAAAAATATATAAAAGAGCAAATAAATACAATATTAAATAATTTAAATGATAGAGACGAATTAGTCATATCTGATGATGGTTCATCAGATATGACTGTTGAAATTATAAAAAACTTTAATGATAAAAGAATTAAATTATTAGAAGGTCCAAAAAAAGGATTAAAGAAAAATTTTGAAAATGCAATAAAAAATACAACAGGTGATATTATTTTTTTATCCGATCAGGATGATATTTGGATGGAAAATAAAGTTAGAAAAGTTTTAGAATGTTTTAATAACAATAATTATATATTAATTCAACATGATGCCATTGTAGTTGACGAAAATGATAAAGTAATATATGAATCTTTTGCTGAACATAGAAAAGTAAAAACAGGAGTAATAAAAAATTTAATAAAAAATTCATATCATGGATGTTGCATAGCTTTTAAAAAAGAATTAAAGGAACAAATTTTACCAATACCTGATAACATATATTTACATGATGAATGGATTGGAATAATAGCAGAATTAAACGGAAAAAATTATTTTCTAGATGAAAAACTTATAAAATATAGAAGACATAGCCAAAATACATCTAGTTTTAAACATTTACCATTCCAAGAAATGTTACTAAATAGGGTTAATTACGCAAAAGAAATATATAAATATAAAAAAAACAAGGAGAGATAAAATGTGGTATATAGTTTTATTTTGTGTACTAATAGTAATAGCTATTATAAGCTATTTTTTATTTGAAAGAGATGTTTTATCAATAACATTTATATCATCATCAGTATATGCTTTGTCTACATTAGCTGCATATATATCATATAAATTAGAAGACTCGTGGAATTATGTTGAATTGGATAAAAATACAGCTATTTATGTAATAATATCAATAGTATGCATAGCAATAGGAGAATTTGTAGTAAGACTTATACAAAGAAAAACAAAACGAAAAAGTAAAGAAAAAAATATTAATAGTATTGAAATAATAAAAGTTAGCAATATAAAAATATTAATATGTACATTATTTATAGCATTAGCATTTATTTTAATATATGCAAACATGTGTAAAATAACACACACAACAGGATTTAGTAAAGTCATTAATGCATATAAAGTAAATTCAGCAATGTATAATGATAGTGAAGATACAGCCAATATAAAATTTCTATATATTCAAATGTATAGAGTTTCTACAGTAATAGGAATTATTTTTTTATACATATATATAAATAATATGTGCTTTAATAAAAAACTAAAATACAATTTTAGATTTATTATTCCAATAATTGCTTCGTGCATTTTATCTATGCTTTTAGGTGGAAGATCTGCAATAATGAGATTTATAGTAGCAGGTATAATTTTTTCTATAATAATTTATGAAAAAAAGAAAAAAATAAATTTAATAAAGTTTTTATTAATAGGAATCCTGTTACTTTCAGCAATACTACCATTATTTTACAATTTATTAAGTATAATAGGGCAAAGTACAAAAAATAATTTTGCAAATTATATTACATTTTACTTAGGATCACCATTACCATGTTTTAATGAATATATAGAAAATACTAATCAACAAAAAGTGGAACAAAAACATTTTGGAGAAAATACTTTTATAGGTATCCAACAAATATTATACAAATTTCATATAATTGATTATTATAATATATATCAAGGTGAATGGGTGGATTTTGGAAATGGATTAAAAAGTAATGTTTTTACAGGAATAAAAACATATCTCGAAGACTTTGGAATAATGGGAGTAATAGTATTCCAAATATTATTTGGTATAGTTTTCTCATATTTATATTTAAAAGCTAGAAATGGAAATTATAAATTTTTAATATTTTATGGATTAATTGCTTTAAATGTAATAGATCAATTTAGAAGTGAAAAGATTTTCTCATCTTTAATTAGAATAGATACAATAGTATATATAGTTAGCATAATTTTCTTAACATGGTTTTTATTTAATTTGAGAATAGGAAGAAAGGTAAAACTTCTTAATGCTGCAACACAAACTGAAACAGAGCAATTTAATTCTTTAAAGAAAGGAATTTAATAATGAATGAAAAAGAATACCAAAAGAAAATAGAAGAACTAAATTTAGAAAATATACAATTAAAAAAAAGCAAAGAATATGCAACAGGAAAAAAAATTTTACAAGTAAAAAATATGCTAAAAAAAATGCAAATATATAAATTAATAAAAAAGATATTGGAAAATAAAAAAATATTAAAGTTTTCAAATATTGAAAAAGAAAATAATTTTAAGGTAAAAGAAAAACAAACAAAACCAAAAATTGCGGTATATACATGTATTACTGGAAATTATGATAAAGAAATATTAGAACCTTTTATTAATGTTGACAATATAGATTTTTATTTATTTACAGATAGTACAAATCAAAAGAGCAAATATTGGAACATAAAGGGAATTCCTGAAAATGTAAGAAATAATTATAACAATATTTTGAAGAATAGATATTTAAAAATGCATCCAGGTGAACTTTTTAAAGATTATGATTATAGTATATATATTGATGGTAATGTCAAAGTTATGTCTGATTTAACAGAATTGACATATTCTATTAATGATAAAACTGGAATAGCAATGCATAAACATCAATTTAGAGATTGTATATGTGATGAAATAGAAGTGTGTAAAGTTAAGAAAAAAGGCAATTATTCTGAAATGAAGAAACAGGTTGAAAGATATTTACAACAAGGTTTTCCAAAAAAATTTGGTATGCTTGAGGCAACTATAATAGTTACAGATTTAAAAAATCCAGTGGCCAAGAAAATTTTAGATGATTGGTGGAAGGAATTTATTTCAACAAAAAGTTTAAGAGATCAAATTTCTTTACAATATGTTGTATGGAAAAATAATTTTAGAATAGATGATATAGGAGTTTTAGGAAATAATCTGTATAAAAATCCTAAATTTAGAATTAATATACATTAAAATAATAATGTGGAGGAAATATGTTTGGTATAAAACAAAAAATTAAAAAGTATATATTGAAAAAAAAAGGTGTACAACTAGGAAATGGAATAGAAATAGGAAAAAATGTGAATTTTGGTAGTGAACCATATTTAATAGAAATTGAAAATAATGTTAGGATATCTTCAAATGTGAATTTCATAACTCATGATGGTGGATTATGGACTCTAAGAAAAATGGGATTACTAGAAAATGCGGATTATTTTGGAAAGATAATAATAAAAGAAAATGTTAATATTGGAATGAATGCTACAATAATGCCAGGTGTAACAATAGGAAAAAATAGTATTGTAGGATTTGGAGCAGTAGTGACAAAAGATGTTGAACCCAATACAGTAGTTGCAGGTATACCAGCAAAAAAAATAGAGACAATTCAAGAATATTATGAAAAAAAGAAAAATAAATGTGATTTTACTAAAAACATGAATTATTATGAAAAAAGAAAGTATTTATTACGAAAGGATTTTAATTAGATGTATATTATATTGAAAAATAAAAATGATATATATTTTTTTAATAAGATACCAAAAAAATATAATATAAAGGAAATGTATTTTTTAAATACAGATAAAGTTTTATTTAAAATGTTAAAAAAAGTTAAAATTTTTATATTAGGTAAATGGAAATATGAAATAAATAAGTATGATAAATTTATAATATTTGAGAGTTTATACAGTGACAGGATAGCTAAAAAAATAAAAAGAAAGCAAAAAAAAGGCAAAGTAATTGTATACTTTTGGAATTACATTGATGATAATAATAAATACATTTTAAATGACAAAAATATAGATGAATTTTGGACTTTTGATAAAAATGATGCAAAAAAATATAATATGAAATATAATCCACAATTCTATACAAAAAATGTTAAAATTCAAAATGAACAAAATAAATATGATGTCTTATTTTTGGGAAGACCAAAAACAAGAAAAAAAGATATTGTAGATTTAGAAAAAAAATTAAAAGAAGAAGGAATACAAACAAACTTTAAAATTATAGAAAATGAAAAAGATTATGTTTCTTATGATGAGTATTTAAAAATGATTGCAGAATCCAAATGTATATTAGACTATAATCAAGAAGGACAAGTAGGACTTTCATTAAGACCTATGGAAGCATTGTTTTTAGAAAGAAAATTAATAACAAATAATACTGATATAAAGAATTATGATTTTTATAATCATGATAATATTTTTATATTAGGAGAAGATAATATAAATGAGATAAAAGAATTTATAAACAAGCCATATCGAAAAGTAAATCAAGATATAATAAATTATTATGATTTCGAACAATGGCTAAAAAGGTTTGGAGTATAAGGCAAATGAGTTTAAAAAAAGGAATGTTAAATGTATTTATAGCAAATATAATCAACTTAATAATTAGTTTATTCACAGGATTTGTTTTGCCAAAACTACTATCTGTAGAAAGTTATGCAAACATAAAGTTATTTCAATTATATATTACATATATAGGAATTTTGCATTTTGGATTTGCAGATGGAATGTATTTAAAATATGGTGGAAAGAATATTAAAAGCGTAGATAGTAAAGAAATACTGGGTGAATTTAGGACATTTAAAATTTTTCAATTTGCAATTACTATTATAGCTATAATAATATCAATTTCTTTGAAAAATGAAATGCTATTTTTTTGTTCAATAGTAATTTTACCAATAAATGTTGGAAATTATTTACGAAATTTATACCAGGCAGTAGGTGAATTTAAAAAATATTCAACTTTTACAAATATAAATACATTGTTGATATTTGTTATAAATTTAATATTACTATTATTAATAAAAACAGATAATTATTATACTTATATAATAGCATATATAGTAGCATATTTTATTTATTGGGTAATAATAGAAATAGAAAATAGAAAGCTATTTAAAAAAGAGAAAGTAAAGTCCAATAAAAAATATTTAATAGAAGATGTTAAATCAGGCTTTTTCTTAATGATAGGAAATTTCTGTAATGTAATATTTACAAGTATAGATAGATTGTTTGTACAAAATTTATTAGGTACAGTGAAATTTGCTTTTTATTCATTTGCTGTAAGTATAGAAAATTTAATGAATGTGTTTGTAACACCTATAAGTACAGTTATGTACAATTATTTATGTAATAATAAAGAAGTAGAAAAAGTTATACCAATAAAGAAAATTATTTTAATTTTTTCAGCTTTTATAGTTAGTGTTGTATTTGGTGCAAAATTTGCTATAAATTTATGGATAGAAAAGTACAATGATGCAATAACTGTAATGATACTTTTATTTGCGGCACAATATGTATCAATAATAATAAGATGTATACAAATTAATTTATATAAAGCATACAAAAGGCAAAATAAATATTTTTTAATAATGGTAAGTGTAGTAGTATTATCAGTAATACTAAATGTCACTTTTTATAACATAAACAAATCAATAGAGGCTATAGCTTTGGCAACATTAGTAACTAATATAGTATGGATTATTATAGGTGAAACGGATTTTAAACAGTATAGACTTGCTTTAAAAGAGTATATTTATATTATACTAATTTTAATAACATTTTTATTATGTGGAATAATTATAAAAAATGCTGTTATAGGATTTATTGTTTATATAGTAATTGCATTATTATTGACTTTAATATTATTAAATGATACATTTAAGTATTGTATAACACAAGGATTAAAATATATTAAACAAATTTTAAAAAAATTAAAAGGAGAGCAAACTGAATGAAAACATATTTAATAACAGGAGTAGCAGGATTTATAGGTTCAAATCTAGCCAAAAAGGTATTAAAAGAAAATAGTGAAATACAAATAGTAGGAATAGACAATTTGAATGAATATTATGACATAAAAATAAAAGAAGCAAGATTAAAAGAATTAGAACAAAATAAAAATTTTGTATTTATAAAGGGCAATATAGCAGATAAGAAAACATTAGAAAACATATTTAAAGAATATGAACCAGAAATAGTAGTGAATTTAGCAGCACAAGCTGGAGTAAGATATAGTATAACAAATCCAGATGTATATATAGAATCAAACATAATAGGATTTTATAATATATTAGAATGTTGCAGACACTATCCAGTAAAACATTTAGTATATGCATCAAGTTCATCGGTCTATGGATCAAACAAAAAAGTACCATATTCAACAGATGATAAAGTGGACAATCCGGTATCATTATATGCAGCAACAAAAAAATCAAATGAATTATTAGCACATAGTTATTCAAAATTATATAACATACCATCAACAGGATTAAGATTCTTTACAGTATATGGACCAGCAGGAAGACCAGATATGGCATATTTTGGATTTACCAATAAATTATTAGCAGGTGAAACAATAAAAATATTCAATTATGGAAATTGCAAAAGAGACTTCACATATATTGATGATATAGTAGAAGGTGTATGGAGAGTAATGCAAAAAGCACCAGAAAAGAAAAATGGAGAAGATGGCTTACCAATACCACCATACAAAATATATAATATAGGAAACAGCAATCCAGAAAATTTACTAGAATTTGTAAATATATTACAAGAAGAACTAATTAGAGCTAAAGTATTACCAGAAGATTATGATTTTGAAGCACATAAAGAATTAGTGGCAATGCAACCAGGAGATGTGCCAATAACATATGCAGATACAACACCATTAGAGAAAGATTTTGGATTTAAACCAAACACACCACTAAGAGAAGGATTAAGAAAATTTGCAGAATGGTATAAAGATTTTTACAAAATATAAATTAACATTATAAATTAGTAAACTAAAAGAAAGAAGGAATTAAAATGAAATTAGCTGTTGCAGGAACAGGTTATGTGGGTTTAGTAGCAGGAGTATGCTTTGCAGAAAAAGGACATGATGTAACATGTGTAGACATTGACGAAGAAAAAGTAAAAATTATGAGAAGAGGAATATCACCAATTTATGAAACTGGGCTAGAAGAGCTAATGCAAAAGAACAATAAAAGTGGAAGATTACATTACACAACAGACTATAAATCAGCTTATAAAGATGCTGATGCAATATTTATAGGAGTAGGAACACCAGAAATGCCAGATGGCTCAGCTAATTTGAATTTTATAGCAACAGTATCAAGACAAATAGCAGAAAGTATAGAAAAAGACTGCTTAGTAGTTGTAAAATCAACTGTACCCATAGGAACAAATGATAAAGTAGAACAATTCATAAAAGATTTTCTAGTAAATGATGTAAAAGTAGAAGTAGCAAGCAACCCAGAATTTTTAGCACAAGGAAATGCAGTTAGAGATACATTACATGCAAAAAGAATAGTAATAGGAACAGAAAGCAAAGAAGCAGAAGCAGTTTTAAAGAAAATATATGAGCCATTTGAGCTACCAATAGTATCTGTAAGCAGAAGAAGTGCAGAAATGATAAAATATGCATCAAATGATTTTCTAGCATTAAAAATATCATATATGAATGATATAGCTAACTTATGTGAATTAGTAGGTGCAGATATAGAAGATGTAGCAAAAGGAATGAGTTATGATGATAGAATAGGTGCAAATTTCCTACATGCAGGTATTGGATATGGAGGAAGCTGTTTTCCAAAAGATACAAAAGCATTAAGATATTTAGCAAAACAAAATAATTATGATTTAAGAACAGTAGGAGCAGCAGTAGATGTAAATCAAGACCAAAGAATAAAGTTGTACAAAAAAGCAAGTGATAGATTAATAACATTCAATAAATTAAAAGTAGCAGTGTTAGGACTGGCATTTAAAGCAGGAACAGATGATTTAAGAGAAGCCCCATCCATAGAAAACATAAAACTACTTCTAGAAAATGGAGCAAATATATATGCATATGATCCAGTGGCAGAAGAAAACTTTAAAAAGAAATTTCCAAATGCTCCAATAACATATGTAAAAGAACCAAAGGAAGCTTTAGAAGGAGCCAATGTATGTTTTATATTTACAGAATGGAATGAAATTAAATGTATAAATCCAAATGAATATAAAAAATTAATGAAAACACCATTAGTTTATGATGGAAGAAATATTTATAATTTAGAGGAAATGAAAAATACAGGAATAGAATATTATTCAATAGGAAGATAAAGAGGAAAAGAGGAACGAAAAAATGTACGACTATTTAGTAGTAGGCTCAGGTTTATTCGGAGCAATATTCGCATATGAAGCAAACAAAAAAGGAAAAAAAGTATTAGTAATAGACAGAAGAAAACATGTAGGAGGAAACATCTACACAGAAAGCAAAGACGGAATAAATGTACACAAATACGGAGCACACATATTCCACACAAGTAACAAAGAAGTATGGGAATATATAAAACAATTTGCAGAATTCAATAGATACACAAACTCACCAGTAGCAAGATATAAGGACGAGCTATACAACATGCCATTTAACATGAACACATTCAACAAACTATGGGGAGTAGTAACACCAAAAGAAGCAAAAGAAAAAATAGAACAAGAAAAAAGAGAAGCGGGAATAAAAGAACCAAAAAACCTAGAAGAACAAGCAATAAGTTTAGTAGGAAAAACAATATACGAAAAACTAGTAAAAGGATACACAGAAAAGCAATGGGGACAAAAAGCAACAGAATTACCAAGCTTCATAATCAAAAGACTACCAGTAAGATTTATATATGACAACAATTACTTCAACAATCTATATCAAGGAATACCAGTAGGTGGATATACAAAAATAATAGAAAAAATGCTAGAAGGGATAGAAGTAAAACTAAACTGTGATTTCTTTGAAAATAGAAAAGAACTAGAAAATATAGCAGAAAAAATAATATTTACAGGACAAATAGACAAATATTATGACTATCAATTTGGAGAATTAGAATATAGAAGTTTAAGATTTGAAACAGAAGAACTAGACGAAGAAAACTATCAAGGAAATGCAGTAGTAAATTATACAGAATATGAAGTACCATATACAAGAATAATAGAACATAAACACTTTGAATATGGTGCAAGTCTAGGAAAAATGCCAGAAGGAAAAGCATTAGAAAAAACAATAATTACAAAAGAATACCCAGATACATGGAATAAAGAAAAAGAACCATATTATCCAATAAACAATGAAAGAAATAACCAATTATATGAAAAATACAAAAAATTAGCTGATAATGACACCAAAGTTATATTTGGAGGAAGATTAGGTCAATATAAATATTATGACATGGACAAAGTTATAGAAGAAGCATTAGACTTATGTAAAAAAGTATTATAAAGATGAAGAAGACCTACAAATATTATTAAAAAAAGTTCAAATAAAAAATATAGCAATATAAAAATATATAATAATAAAAGCTAAAAGCAATACATTAAATTAGTTTTTTTGTATTGCTTTTTTTCATGATATATGATATAAAATTAGGTAGAAAAAACAAAAATAAAAAGAAAAAATGGAGAGAAAAAATTGGATAAAATAAAGATAATTATAGCATCACACAAAAGATATCAAAAACCAGAAGAAAAGATATATATGCCAGTACAGGTAGGAGCAGAAGGAAAAGAAAAAATAGAAGGATACACACCAGACAATACTGGAGAAAACATATCAACAAAAAATCCAAATTATTGTGAATTAACAGGATTATATTGGGCATGGAAAAATTTAGATGCAAAATATATAGGATTAGTACACTATAGAAGATATTTTACAGCATCAAAAAAAATGCCAAAAGAAGAAGCAGAAAAATTCAAAATAGTATTAACAGAAGAACAAGTAGAAGAAAAACTAAAAAAAGCAGATATAATATTACCACAAAAAAGAAACTATTATATAGAAAATTTATATTCACATTATGAACATACAATGTATGTAGAACCACTAAACGAAACAAGAAAAATAATAGAAGAAAAATATCCAGAATATTTACAAGAATTTGACAAATTACACAAAAGAACATCTGCACATATGTTCAACATGTTCATAATGAAAAAAGAAATACTAGAAGAATACTGTGCATGGCTATTCGACATTTTATTTGAATTAGAAAAAAGAATAGATGCAAGCCAATATGACAGCTTTCACGCAAGATTTTATGGAAGAATATCAGAATTACTATTAGATGTATGGATAAACAAAAATCAATTAAAATATGAAGAAGCAAAAGTAATGGACATGCAAAAAATAGACTGGGTAAAAAAAGGAAGTTCATTTTTAATGGCAAAATTTGCAGGAAAAAAATACGAAAAAAGCTTTTAGAGCATTAATATATATAAAACATTTCCAAGCAAGATAATAATATAATTGCAAAAGAATTTTAGCTAATAGGATATATCCACTCTAATCAAGAGTCTAAGCATAAAAAATCAAAAATTTAAACATAAGGCATTATGGAAAGGAAAAACAGAAAATGGAAGAGGATAATAAAGAAGAAGACCTAATAACAATAGTAATACCAATATATAAAGTAGAAAAATACTTGAAAAAATGCATAAACAGTGTACTTAATCAAACATATCAAAATTTAGAAATCATATTGGTAAATGACGGTTCACCAGACAACTGCCCACAAATTTGTGAGCAATATGCAGAAAAAGACAACAGAATAAAAGTGCTACATAAAGAAAACGGGGGGTTATCAGATGCAAGAAATGCAGGGATAGATATAGCAAAAGGAAAATATATAACATTTATAGACTCAGATGATTATGTAACTAATGATTATGTAGAATATATGTACAAATTGATAAAAAAATACAACACAAAAATGTCAACCTGTGAAACACAAAGAGTAAACACAGAAAAAGAAGCCAGCATTACAGAATATACTGAAAATATAGAAGTACTAACTAAAAAAGAATTATTTTACAAAATATTATTTGCACAAAAAAGTGATGTATCAGCATGTTTTAAATTATATGAAACAGAACTATTTAGCAATATAAGATATCCAAAAGGAGTAGTATATGAAGATACAGCAACAACATACAAACTAATTGAAAAATGTGACAAAATAGCAACAGGAAACAAAAAATGCTATTTTTATTGTACAAGACTAAATTCAATATCAAAAATAAAAGGGTTTAATAAAAACGAATTAGACTATATAAAAAATACAGAAGAAATGTTAAGATATTTAAAAAATGAATATCCAGACTTAAAACAAGCAATAAATAGATATGATTTATATGCAAATTTTAGAATATTAAGACTATTATTATTCACAAATCCAAGAGATAAAAAAATGGAAAAAGAAATATTTAAAAAAATAAAAGAAAAAAGAAAAGAAGTCCTAAGATACAAAGATACTCCCAAAAGAGACAAAATAGCTATTATATTATCTTTTTTCGGATTAAACATCTTTAAAATGTCATGGTATATATATAGTAAAAAAACTAGTAGAATAAATTAAAATTTTTAATAAGCTTAATAAATTATATTTTTAGTTAGATTTATACAAATTAAGGAAGGAAGAAAATAAATGCATATATATATAATAAGTTTTTTTCTCACTATATTATTCATATGGTTAGCTAAAACAAAAGCCAAGAGCAAAAAAACCAAAATAACATTATTAATAATAGCAGTACTACCAATGCTACTAGTTTCAGCATTAAGATACAATGTAGGAACAGACTATGGCAAAAGATATGTGGCAAATTATGATATGATCAGAGAAGGAATAGAAGTAGAAGACTTAGAAATAGGATTCAAAATAATAGATTATATATGTTTAATTTTTACAGATGATTCATATTTATTATTTATAGTAACATCACTAATAATATTATCAATATTTTTCGAAGTAATGTACAAAAAATCATCAAATACAATATTAAGCATAATAATATTTTTCCTAGGAGGATATTTTTTTGGAACACTAAATCTAATAAGACAATATATGGCAGTAGCATTTATATTATTAGGATACCAATTCTTAATGAATGAAAACAGAAAAAAAGCTTACATATTATTTACAATATGCGCAATTTTAGCATTCTTAATGCATTCATCAAGTATAATATGTTTTGCAATCATATTCTTAACAAGAAAAAACTTAATCAATATAAAATGGGTACTACCTATAAGCATATTAATCTTAATATTAAATAAAAACATAATGGCAATAATTTCACCAATAATAGAAAATACTAGATTTAATATTTATTTAACAGGAAAATTTGCACAAGGAGACTTATCAATAATAACAATAGCAAGAAATTTAATAATATATGTATGGATGAGTATTATTTATTATTATCAAAGGAAAAACAATGATAAAATTGAAAGAGAAGAAATAACATTATTAAATATCCAGGGATTAACACTATTATTTACTGTATCAGGTGTAATACACACTCAATTTATGAGAATAATGATATATTTTAGTGCATTCCAAATCTTATCAATACCATATTTCTTTAATATAACAAAATATGAAAAGATAGCACAAAAAATCAAACAAAAAATAAACAAAGACATTACAGCTAAAGCAATAAAAACAATAACATATATATGTATAGTAATAGGATTTACATCAATCTTCACATATACAAATATTTTAAACAATGATAATGAAGTACTACCATATAAAACAATATTTGAAAAATATAAGAGTGAACCTTTAGACTAAGCAAGAAAGGAACAAAACTCAAAATGGAAAAAAAGAGATATGCCAATATAGATTTATTAAAAACACTAGCAATATTAATGGTCATAGCATTACATTCACAATTATTTAAATTAGACTTTATACAAAATAATAATATTTCATCATATATTCAGTATTTTTTTAGAATAATATGTGAAGGAGTAGCAATATTTATTTTAGTAAATGGGTATTTAGTAATAAATAAAAAAGAATTTGACTTAAAAAAACATTTATTAAAAACATTAAAAATATTTGCTATATTAATATTATGGTCAGTAATATTAACAATAGGAACAAAATTAATATATAATGAACAATTAAAAATATCAGAAATAATAAAAAATATATTTATAACAGATATTAACAATAAATATACAGGGGTATTATGGTTTTTACAAAACCTAATATCACTATATCTAATATATCCAATAATAAAAATAGTACATGATAAAGAGCAAAAAGTATACAATTACTTATTTGTAGTGATATTAATATTTACAATGGGATGTAATTTATTAAATTTGATATCAGATTTAATAAACACAAAAATTGAATGTAACACAATAAATTTAATAACAACATATATATCCAAATTTCAAATATTATATAACAGAAATTTCTTAATATTTTTCATGTTAGGTGGATATTTATTTGAAAATAAAGAAAAATTTGAAGATAAAAAAATAAGAATTAAATGGATTATCATAGGAATAACATCATGGGTAATAGCTTTTATATTTGCAGTTATTACATCAAAACTTCAAAATAAAACATATATGCAGAATTTTAGTTATGGAAGCATATTTATGCCATTAATATTAATTGGAATATTTGCAGCCACATATAATTACAAAAGCAAAGAAAAATGGTATAATAAAATCATAGAGACAATTTCAAAAAATTCTTTGGGAATATACTTAATCCATATTATAATAATACGAATAGTAAATAGCATATATACAGAACAATTATCATTAACATTTAGAATAGTTAAAGTTATAACAGTACTTACACTAAGCTTAATAATAACACTTATAATAAGAAAAATTCCTAAAGTAAAAAAAATAATAGAACTTTGATTTGAATTAATGAATATTATACCAATCTGCAATCGCAAAAAATTCCTAACAAGTCTATGACACTAGAAAAGAATATAATTAGTAAAAGAATTGCAGTCATATAGACTATTGAGCAAAGCAAGAAAGGAATAAAATTAAAATGAAAGAAAACAAAATATCAATAATATTGCCAACATATAATGCAGATAAAATATTATATAAAGCAATAGAATCTGTAATTAATCAAACATATCAAGACTGGGAATTGCTAATTATAGAAAACGGAAAAAAAGGACAAGCTGAAGAAATAATAAAAAAATTCAATGATAATAGAATAAAATACATATATCAAGAAATTGCAAATGTAAGTGAAGCAAGAAATGCAGGACTAGAAAATGCAACAGGAAATTATATAACATTTTTAGATTCAGATGACAAATACGAAAAAGAATATCTAGAAAAAATGTTAGAAAATTTATTACAAAATAAAACTCAGCTAGTAACTTGTGGATATAAAACAGTATATGAAAAAAAACAAGTACTAATAAATAACAACGAAAATATAACAAATACAAAAAACATAGAAGAATATATAGAAACATTAAAAGAACAATATTTATACAATCAATTATGGAATAAACTCTTTATTGCAGAAATTATAAAAGAAAATAAAGTAAGATTCAATAAAGAATATGAATTAGGAGAAGATTTTTTATTTAATTTAGATTATACTAAAAATATAGAAAAAGCAAGCTATATAAATGAAGCTTTATACATATATACAGATGGAGAATTAGGGCTAAACTCAAAATATAGAGCAAATAAATTTGATATAGAATATGCATTAACAAAATATTTAGAAAACATTTATAAAGAAAAAAATTGGAATATGAGCTATATATATAATAGATTTGCTAGAGTTTATTATAACCAAATAATAGACATATATAAAGCAAATAATCCAGCAACAAAAAAAGAAAAAGATAAACAATTACAAGAAATTATATCAAAAAAAGAATACAAAGAAGAACTAAAAGAATTAGAGAAAAATGTAACTGATAAGAAAATGAAATTAGCCATAAAATATTTTTTCTTAAAAGGAAAATTTATGGTAAAATTATTTATAGTTTTAAATAATATCAGAAAGAGATGATGCTTTTGGGGACGGACTCAAAAAGCACTAATGCTTTTTGAGTACATTGGGAGCGGAGCAAAAACATTACCAACAAAAAATGAATTACTGAAATTTGATTTTTGGAATTGAATTTGTGACTTGAGAAAGGAATGATATTAAAATTGAAAATATATGTAGATGCATATTTAGCAAAAAATTTAGGAGATGACTTATTTGTAAATATCCTAACAAATAGATATCCACAACATAAATTTTATGCAATATCAGAAGGAGAAAAAGGATATAGCACTAAGAACTTAAAAGTATATAATAATAAATATTTATTTAAAACCTTAAAAAAATTCCAATGGGAAAAATATTTGGCTAATCATTATGATTCAGTTGTAACAATTGGTGGCAGCATGTTTATGGAAAAAGAAGATGCAAAAAGAGATTTTTCACTAGGAAAAAATAAAAGATATGTACTAGGAATAAATTTTGGACCATATAAAACACAAGAATACTATAACAATATACACAATATGCTAAGCAAAGTTGAAGATGTGTGCTTTAGAGATAAATATTCATACAATTTATTTAAAGATTTACCAAATGCAAGACAAGCATCAGACATAGTATTTTCAATGGATACATCAAATATAAAAAATACTAACAGAAAAAGAGCAATAATATCGATAATATCACCAAAAGATAAAATATCTGAAAAATATCAAGAACAATATGAAGAAAAAATGTTAGAATTAATAGAATTTTTAATAAAAAAAGATTACGAAATTTGTTTAATGTCATTCTGCAAAGTAGAACATGATGAAGAAGAAATAGAAAGAATTTATACTAAAATACCAGAAGAACAAAAACAACATATAGAAAAATATTATTATAATGGAAATATTGAAGAAGCTTTAAACATAATGGCAGATTCACAATTAATTGTTGGAGGCAGATTCCATGCAAATATAATAGGCCTAGTATTAGGAAAAAGTATATTACCTGTTTTATATAGTGACAAAACTTTACATGTATTACAAGATATGGAATTAGATACACCAATTATTGATATAAGAAAAATAAATGACTTTGATATGAACTTAATAAAAGAAGAAGATTTGATTAGAACTTATAATATAGATAAACAAAAAGAGGATGCGAATATGCATTTTTTAAAACTGGACAAAGTACTAGTTGAAAAATAATTATAATTTTGGCGGCGTTAAACTTCATTTAAAATTTAATCAACGTACAAAGCGTACGCCTCATAAATTTTAAATTTGTTTGCCTTGCCAAAATTTAATTCTTTTCCAACTGAAATGCAGAAAAAAGTTTGAAAAATAATTATAATTTTGGCGGCGTTAAATTTTATTCATAAAACGCAAATAGAGAGGATTGAATTTTACAGTGAGTAAAGGAAAAGAACTACTAAAAAATACAGCAATAGTTTCTATTGGAAAAATATGTACACAATTAATAACATTTTTCTTATTACCAGTATATACAGCAGTATTAAGTAATGAAGAATATGGAGTAGTAGATTTACTAAACACATTAACGAGTTTACTATTGCCAATAGCAACATTGCAAATAGAGCAAGGAATATTTAGATACTTAATAGACTGTAGAGAAGATAAAGAAAAACAAACAACATTAATAACAACAATTTTAAGATTTACACTAATACAAACACTAATATGTATTTTAATATTTTTAGTTTTAAGTTCATTTATACATAACCAATACAAATATTACTTAATGGCAAATTTATTAATGGGAATATTTTCAACAGTATTATTACAAATATGCAGAGGTCTAGGGGACAACACAAAATATGCAATAGGAAGTTTTATAACAGGTGCAATAACAGTAGTATTAAATGTACTATTCATAGTAGCATTTCACTGGGGAGCATATGGAATGTTAGCAGCAACAGCGATATCAAATTTACTATGTGCAGTATATATTTTTATAGCCAAAAGGCTAAACAAGTATATAAAGCCAAAGAAATATGACAAAAAAGTATTGAAGGAAATAATAAAATATTCGGTACCACTAATACCAAATATGATATCATGGTGGATTGTAAGTGCATCAGACAGAACAATAATATCAACAATATTAGGAGTAGCACAAAATGGAATATATTCAGCAGCAAATAAGTTCTCTGGAGTATTTACAACATTATACAGTGTATTTAATCTAACATGGACAGAATCAGCATCAATAAATATAAATTCAGAAGATAAAGATGAATTCTTTAGCGAAATATTAGATTTTGTTATTAGATTTTTTGGAAGTTTATGTTTAGGTACAATAGCAATAATGCCATTTGTGTTTAATATATTAATAAATGAAAAATTTAATGAGGCATATTTTCAAATACCAATTTTAATAATAGGTTCAATATTTAATATATTAGTAAGTTTTTTGGGGTCAGTATATGTAGCAAAAAAATTAACAAAAGAAATAGCGAAAACATCAGTAATGGCGGCAGTAATAAATATAGTAGTAAATGTAGTATTAATAAAACAGATAGGATTATATGCAGCATCAATATCAACATTAGTGGCATATGCAGCAATGTTTATATATAGATGGATAGATGTAAAAAAATATGTAAACTTTACAGTAAATAAAGTTTTAATAATGTTATCAATATTAATATATATAATTACAATTATAACATATTACTTAAGAAACACTATGATATCAGCAATTATACTTCTAGTAGTAATAGTATTTGCAATAATAATAAACAAAAATAGTGTTTCATATATTAAAAATATTATCAATAAAAAATTAGGAAAGGAAGTGAAAAAGTAAATAGGGGGAATAATAATGAAAAAGAAATTTTTAATAACAGCAATAATAGCTGTAGCATTTATAATTTTAAACATTACTACATCAAAAGCCGCAACATATAACAAAGAAGCATTTAGTATAACATTGCCAAGTAGCTATAATAGTGAAATAGACAATTTATCAAGCAAAATTTTAGTGCAAACATCAGATACAAGAAAAGCAATATCAGTACAAGCATCAGCAGAAAGTAAATCTATAGTAATAGATGATACATATATTGAACTTTTAGCAAATCAATTCACAAAACTTAATTATAAAGTAAAAAGTAAAAAAGCAATAGAACATAATAGCTGCAAAGGTGTAAAAATAGAATTACAAAGTACATCATCAAATACAACGATTTATACAATTGGTTATCACTTCATATCAGATAATTACTCATATATGCTATTATTTATGTCAGTAGATCCAAATGGAACATCTGCTAATGATGAAAATGCAGTATATAATTCATTCAAAATAAAAGATACAGTAAAAAATTCAAATGGAATACCTTTTATAGATGTACCAAAAGATGACTGGAGTTATTCAGCTGTAAAATATACTTATGAAAATAAAATGATTTCAGGAACTAACTCATATACATTTTCACCTAATGATAAAGTAACAAGAGGAATGCTAGTAACAATGTTACATAACATGGAAAATAGACCATATGTCTCAGGAACAAGCAAATTTTCAGATGTACAAGACACAAATGAATATTATTATATAGCAGTAAAATGGGCAGCAAAGAACAAAATTGTAAGTGGTTATAGTAATGGAAAATTTGGACCAAATGACCCAATTACAAGAGAACAATTAGCTGTAATATTAAATCAATATTGTAACTATAAAGGAAAATATAAAGCTGTAATAGCAAATTTTTCAGGGTTTAAAGATAGTAATAAAATCTCAAGCTATGCAAAATGGGGAATGAATTGGGCAGTAGGAAACAAAATAATAAATGGATCAAAAGGATACTTGAATCCACAAGGAACAGCAACAAGGGCAGAAGCAGCAGCCATGTTAAGTAACTATTGCAAATCAATAAAATAATGCTTTTGGGGACGGAGTCAAAAAGCATTACTGGATTTATTAAAAAAAATTAAGGGCAGAGTAAAAAATATATTTTTTCTCTGTCCTTAATGAATCTTAAAAAACATATTAAAAATTTTGCAAAAAGGTTGTAAAATAAATACGGTTAGGATATAATATAATAAATCCGTAAAAAAATTACGATAAAGGAGTGAGATTATGATAAAGTATTTTGAAGTAGAAGGATATAAAAATTTTAAAAATATAGTTTCATTAGATTTTTCAGATGTACGAGATTATAAGTTTAATAGTAATTGTGTAAAAGACAAAAAACTAAATAATATAATAATATATGGCAAAAATGCAGTAGGAAAGACTAATTTAGGAACAGCGTTAATGGATATAAAAGACAATTTTGTAAGAATTCCGAATTTTTTAATATTAGACCAAAATTATATAAATGCAGACTCAAATAAAAAAGAAGCAAGATTTAAATATATTTTTGAAATAGATAATAATGAAATTGTGTATGAATATAAAAAAGGAGAAGATGCAAGATTAACACTTGAAACATTGGAAATAAATCAAAATCATATATTTACGTATAATCATATTAGTAAAAAGAAAAATCTAGGAAATATAGAATTAATAAATGCATCAACATTGAATTGGGAAACACTAGAAAATAATGTAAGTATACTTAACTATATAGTCAATAATATTCCATTAGATGAATCAAACATACTAAAAAAGTTATATGAATTTATTTCTGGAATGAGTTTTATAAGTGGAAATAACTTGTTGGAAAATAAAAATAATATATATATAGAAGATATAATAGAAAAAAATCAGGTTAAAGAGTTAGAAAGATTTTTGAATAAATTTGATATTAATGAAAAATTAGAATTAAAAACTTTACCAACAGGAAAGAAAGAAATATATTTACAACATAAAAAATCAATAGATTTTATAACGTCTATATCAAGCGGAACAAAAGCTTTAGTAAAGTTATTTATATGGCTTAGAAATATAGAAAAATTGGCTTTCTTGTATATAGATGAGTTTGATGCATTTTATCATTATGAACTATCAGAAAAAATAATAAAAATGTTAGAAAATATTAATAATTGTCAAACAGTAACTACAACACATAATACAAGTTTATTAAGTAATAGAATTATGAGACCAGATTGCTTCTTTATATTAAATACTGAAAGATTAACATCAATTGTCAATAGTACTGATAGAGAATTAAGAGAGGGACATAATTTAGAAAAACTATATAGAAGTGGGGAATTTGATGGCTAATAAAACAAAAATATTATTAATAGTTGAAGGTGCAAAAAGAGAAGTAGAGTTGGTAGAAAAGCTATTGCAAGAGTACAAAGTAAAAGTGGAACGAGAAATTTATGTGTATGGAACTAATATATATGAGTTATATGAAAAAGTCTTTTTAGGAAATGAAGATGAAATGGATTCTATTGATTTATTGCAAAAACTAAAAGAAAAAGATTCGGATAATCCAATTTTAGATGAAAAATTTTCAGATATTATACTAATTTTTGATTATGACCCACAGGATAATAGATATAGTGAAGAAAGAATAAAACTTATGTTAGATTATTTTTCAGAAAGTACAGAAAATGGAAAATTGTATATAAATTATCCGATGTTAGAACCTTATAAGCATTTTAAGAGTTTTCCAGATGAGGAATATATAAAAAGAAAAGTTGATTTTGAATTAGTGAAAAAAGGAAAATATAAAGAAATAGTGGGAAAAGAAGCAAAAATCACAAAAATCAATAAATTTACTAAAGATGTTTTTAATGAGATTATAATTAGTAATATAAAAAAGGCGAATTATATAACTAGCAATTTGGAAGATTTAAAATCAATAAAAGAAATATATAATTCAATAAATGAGTTTGATGTATTAGATATTCAAAATAATTTATTACTAAATGAAAAACAAATTTATGTATTGAATACAAGTGTGTTTTTTATATGTGATTATAACTTTGAATTAATATTGAAAAATTAAAAAAGAATAAAAAGTTAATAAAAACTAATAGGAATATAATAATTTTTATTATAACCCTATTAGTTTTTTTGGAAAATAATTGATTAATTTTCAAAGTTACAATTTCAAAATAAACAAACCAAAAAACAAATAAGCAAAACGAAGAATTTTTTTATTACTAAATTTTTTACGAAGCTGAAAAGCAGCCTCATTTAAAGCACATCGTTTATCCACAAAAGTCAAAACAAAACTCTCTTTATATTTAGGAAAACGAAAAAAAGTAACAGGCCACATATGTTTTAAAATAATATCTTTTTCCTTATCATTCAAATTAAACAATTTACTAGCATTTTCATAAGCGGTAATAGGATGAGTAAAAGCATGTAAGCCCTTTCTCCCATTAAGACGCTTTCTCCAATCATACAAAAAAAGATCATGAAGCATAGCAGCTCTAGTGCAAGAAAAATAATCTAAATGATGTTTTTTACAATACAAATAGCAAAAATAAGAAGCAATTAAACAATGTTCAAAACATGAAGTCTGGTAATGTTGTCTATAATTTTTCATTTCTTGTACTGTTTTATTTTCAATTATATCACTAATAATATTCATAAAATCTTTGTCATTTTCAATTTTAACTAACAAATTATCCATAATTGAGGATCCTTTCCAAAGGCACAGAATAGCTTAAATAAATTTTAAGTAATAAATTATTTAGAAAATTTAATGTACCTTTTATCTTATGAGTTTCTAAAATAATTATAGCATAAAAAAAGTGAAAAATAAACTAAAATTTTAACACAAAGCAATGTTTTTGAAGAAGAAATTAATAATTTTTGCTTCGTCTCCAAGTCATTGAGCCAAAATTAGATGACACTTTTTAAGTCCGGTTCCAAAAACACTCAAAAAATTTCAAAAAAGTATTGAAAAAATTTTTTCAAACATATATACTATAACGGTAACATTAAAAGAAAGAAGAAAGGGAAGACCAAAGATGATAGATTTTCATACACATATATTACCAAACATAGACAACGGATCTAGAAATATAGAAGAAACAATCAATCTAATAAAAGAAGCAAAAGAAGCAGGATTTGAAGGAATAGTATTAACTTCACATTACAAAGAAGGATATTACGAAACAGACACACCAGAAAGAGAAATGTGGGTAAATGCAATAACAGAAAACTTAAGATCAAAAGGAATAGATATAAAAATATATTTAGCAAATGAGATATATATAACAGATAACATGATGGAATTATTAGAAAAAGGAAAAGCATCAACAATAAACAATACATGTTATGTACTAATAGACTTACCATTAGATGAAGAGCCAATGAATTTATATCAAGTCATATATTCATTACAAGAGAATAAACTAATACCAGTAATAGCACATCCAGAGAGATATGAATTTATCCAAAAGGAGCCAGAATTTGTATATGAATTAATAGAAAAAGGATGTTATATGCAAGCAAACTATGGAAGCATATTAGGACAATATGGAAGAAAATCACAACTAATAGTAAGAAAACTTCTAGAAAACCACTCTATACATTTTTTAGGAAGTGATGTACATAGACAAGGAACAATATATCCAAAAATGAGAGAAGCACTAGCAGAAATAGAAGGAATAATAGGCAAAGACAAAGTAGAAGAACTAACAACAAAAAATCCAAAATTAGCATTAGCAAACAAAAAGATAGAAATAGATAGACCATATGAATCAAAACTATCATTTAAAGAAAAAATAAAAATGTATATAAGAAGTTACTAGAAAAATAAAGCAACACAAAGTAAAAATATTTTATTTTCAAAAGAAAGTTATGCAACTGTCCTAATATATAAAAAAAGGATGTCATGAAGGGAATGAGTTATATGAGAAAATATTTTGGAACAGATGGAATCAGAAGAATAGCCAACACAGAATTAACACCAGAATTGGTATATAAAGTTGCAAAATCAGGAGCATATGTATTATCAAAACACACAGACCATGTACCAACAATTTTAATAGGAAGAGACACAAGATTATCAGGAACACTAATAGAAAGTGCAATGGTAGCAGGATTTTTAAGTTATGGAGCAAATGTAAAATTATTAGGTGTAATACCAACACCAGCTGTAGCATATCTAACAAGAAAACTAAAAGCAGATGCAAGTGTTGTAATATCAGCATCACACAACACATTTGAATTTAATGGAATAAAATTCTTTAGTAACAAAGGAATGAAAATACCAGATTCATTAGAAGAAGAAATTGAAGAAGTAATGGAATCAGGAAAAATTGAAGAACTAACAGCAGTAAGAGACAAAATTGGAGTATATGAAAACTGTGAAGATTTAATAGATGAATATGTATATTTTTTTAGAAAAAACTTTGACACAAACATGGATAAAATAAACAAAGAAGACTTTGTAATAGGCATAGACACAGCAAATGGAGCAACATATAAAGTAGCAGAAAAAATATTCACATCATTAGGAATAAGATACAAAATAATAAACAACAACCCAAATGGAATAAACATAAATGACAAATGTGGTTCAACACATATAGAATTTCTACAAAAATATGTTGTAGAAAACAAATTAAGTATGGGATTTGCATATGATGGAGATGGAGATAGATGTTTAGCTGTTGACGAAAAAGGAAATCTAATTGATGGTGACAAAATCATGGCAATAATTTCTAATTATTTAAAAGAAAAAGGAAAACTATCAAAAGATACAATAGTAGCAACAGTAATGAGCAATCTGGGATTACACAAATATGCAGAAAAAAATGGATTAAATTTAGAACAAACTCAAGTAGGAGACAGATATGTATTAGAAGAAATGCTAAAAAATGAATACAATTTAGGAGGAGAACAATCAGGACATATTATTTTATTAGATTATAATCCTACAGGAGATGGAATATTAACATCAATAATGCTAATTCAAGCAGTACTAGAATCAAACAAAAAAGCCTCAGAATTAGCAGAAATAATAAAACTATATCCACAAGTATTGGTAAATGCTAAAGTAAATTCAGAAAAGAAATATGATTACAACAAAAACCAAGAAATTCAAAAAGCAATAAAAGAACTAGAAAAAGAATTTGCAGGAAATGGAAGAATTTTAATAAGACCATCTGGAACAGAGCCACTAGTAAGAGTAATGATAGAAGGAGAAAATCAGCAAGACATAACTAAAAAAGCAAAAGAAATGGCACAATTAATAGAAAAAAATATGATGTAAAAATACATAAAAAATTCTAATGTAATTATTTTGAAACAATAATGAAACCAAAATGTAAACAAAAACTACTTGAATGAAAGAATAAAAAATGTTATAGTGTAAATAGTAAAGAAACGAAAGAGAAAGGGGATATTTTATAATGTTTGTTTTTGATATATCAAATCCACTAACACTAGTATTAATGTTGGTTATAGTTATTTTATTAATATTTTTATCACAAGAATTAAAGAAAAGTTATATAGCAGCAATACCATTATTTGCATGTTTAGTACTATTGATTATTCATGGTATACATATGTTTGTATTACCAAAAGAATATCAAGATTTACTACCAGTATTATCAAGATGCCTAGCTATAGATTTCATATTTGTAGGAATATCTTTTTTTGGATACTTATGGGTAGATGATATAGAAGCAAAAGAAAAAGGTATAAAAAGTGTAGATGACAGCATGGAGTGGCTATGGAAAAAGATGTAAAATATTACATACTTCTAAAATTACAAACTTGCTTTAATAATGATACGATTATTATTAAAATTATTACAAGTAACTAAAGTTAATTCACTAAAATTATTATAAAAAATAGGAGATAAATCATCTGTTTTTACTTCATAATTAGCAAAAACAGAGTAAACATATTCATGATTTTTATTATCATAAATATAGATTTTATCTTCTTTTTTTAATTTGTAAATATTACCAAAAAAAGAGCTATTATTATAATTATGCCCAGCAATGCATAAATTAGACTTTTCAGGAGGCATTTTACCATAAAAAATACAAGGAGAAACTTTTAAAGTCTCATCATCAAGCACAGAAAAAATAGGATAAGAAATATCAATACTAGGAATCTTGATCTCACCAATAACAAATTTCTCAGAATAATAATTTTTATCAGACAAATCTTTATAATCCATAAAAATAGAATCATTAGCATATAATTTTAAAGTCTTATAATTATAAGCAATAAGATTACTATTTTTTTTATTTCCATTTAACATAAATAAATGATACACAAAAAAAGAAAGAAGTATAAACACAAAACAAATTGAAAAAGCAAAAATATATTTTAGCCTTTTTGCATTATATTTTAAAGAAACCTTATTCTTTATATCTTCATCAAAATTTTCTGCATAATTATTTTTATCATCATTATTACTCATTAAAATTTGATTCATATTTAATACCATTCCTTCCTACAAGTACAGAATCAGCTGAAATAAAATCTTTTAAAAGTTATTATAAATTTAATATGTGAAATTATAATTTTTTTATGCAAAAAAAGTAGTAGAAAAAAATAAAACCATAAGTAGAAATAAAAAATTAGAATATAGCAACACAGAAATATTATTATACCAAGAAATACAATATAAAAAGCAAAAAATCACCAAAAAATGTAAAAACTAACAAGCTGTAAGAAAAAAATATAAAAATCCCTTGAAAAACCAAAAAAATGTGATATAATGTTACCATTAAAAGAAAAATAAGAAAAAACACAATAAGGACAACACATATTATGTAATATCTAAAAGAGAGCCAAAGGAAGCTGAAAATTTGGTAAGTAAAAATAACATGTTATCACCTTATGTTTCTTTACTGAAATCAAAAGAAAATAAGTAAAGACGTAAATCTGCGTTAAAGAACAAAGAGAGAATAATCAACAAAAAGATAGATTATTAAATTAGGTGGTACCGCGGAAGTAAAGCTATTTCGTCCTATATGGATGCAATAGCTTTTTTGTCATATTATAGGAAACAATATGAAACTTTTTAGTTTCGCAATATAAAGTGAAAATATTTTATTTTCAAAAGAAAGTTATCCAAACTTCCTATAATATAAAACAACTAAAAAATTTGTAAAAACAAATTTTAGAACAAGCAAAGGTATGAGCAAAAGATATCAAAAAAAAGTAAAAGTACAAGAAAAAGGGGGAATTTCTATGTATAAAAAAGTAGAATTAAAAAACGGATTTGTAGGAATGGAAAGGGATGTAGCAGAATTATGGAAAGAAAAAGACATAATTCACAAAAACTTCAACATGAACGAAGGAAAAAGATATTTCACATTTTATGATGGGCCACCAACAGCAAATGGAAAGCCACACGTAGGACATATCGAAACAAGAGTAATGAAAGACATAATCCCAAGATACAAAGTAATGAAAGGATACAAAGTAATCCGTAAAGCAGGATGGGATACACATGGATTACCAGTAGAACTAGAAATAGAAAAGAAACTAGGAATATCAGGAAAAGAACAAATAGAAGAATATGGAGTAGAAAAATTCGTAAAGCAATGCAAAGAAAGTGTATTCACATATGTACACATGTGGGAAGAAATGACAAACAAAGTAGGATATTGGGTAGACATGGAAAATCCATATGTAACATATCATAATGATTATATAGAATCAGTATGGTGGGCATTAAAGCAAATGTGGGAAAAAGGCTTATTATATGAAGGACACAAAGTAATGCCATATTGCCCAAGATGTGGAACAGCATTATCATCACACGAAGTAGCACAAGGATACAAAGATGTAAAAGATCTAACATGTATAGCAAAATTCAAAGTAAAAGAAGGACAAAAAATAGCTGGGGAAGAAATACCAGAAAATACATATATATTAGCATGGACAACAACACCATGGACATTACCATCAAACTTAGCATTATGTGTAAACAAATCATACATGTATGCAGAAGTAAAAGTAGATGTAAGTAAAAATGAAGAAGAAAGCAAAACAGAAACATATATATTAGCAAAAGACTTAATACCAACAATATTAAAAGACAAAAAATATGAAGTGATAAAAGAATTTAAAGGTGAAGATTTGCTAGGAACAAAATATGAGCAATTAATGCCTTTTGCAAAAGTAGAAGGAAAAGCATTTGAAGTGATTCATGGAGATTATGTAACATTAACAGACGGAACAGGAATAGTACATATAGCACCAGCATATGGAGAAGATGACAGCTTAGTTGCAAAACAAAATGGAATAGCATTTGTAAATTTAGTAGATAAATCAGGAAAATTTGTACCAGAAGTAGAACCATGGGCAGGAAAATTTGTACGTGACTGCAATGAAGATATATGCAAATGGTTAGCAAACGAAAACAAACTATTTAGCAAAGAAAAACACATGCACTCATATCCACATTGCTGGAGATGTGATACACCATTATTATATTATCCAAAAGAAAGTTGGTTTGTTGCAATGAGCAAGCTTCGTGACGAATTAGTAGCAAATAACAACAAAGTAAATTGGTATCCAGACACAATAAGAACAGGAAGATTCGGAAAATTCTTGGAAAATGTAATAGATTGGGGAATTTCAAGAGATAGATATTGGGGAACACCATTGCCAGTATGGACATGTGAAGATGAAGAATGTGGACATCAAGAATGTATAGGAAGTATAGACGAATTAAAAGAAAAAGCGATAGACTGCCCAGAAGATATAGAATTACACAAACCATATATAGACAATGTATATCTAAAATGTCCAAAATGTGGTAAAAAAATGAAAAGAGCAAAAGAAGTAATAGACTGCTGGTTTGACTCAGGTTCAATGCCTTTTGCACAATGGCACTACCCATTTGAAAATAAAGAAATGTTTGACAACAATTTCCCAGCAGGATTTATATCAGAAGCAGTAGACCAAACAAGAGGATGGTTCTATACACTTACAGCAATAGGAACAGCATTATTTGGAAGAACACCATTTGAAAACTGTATAGTATTAGGACATGTATTAGACGAACATGGACAAAAAATGTCAAAATCAAAAGGAAATGGTGTAGACCCAATGACACTACTAGACACAGTGGGAGCAGATGCTACAAGATGGCATTTCTACACAGTAAGTGCACCATGGCTACCAACAAGACTAGGAATAAACAATGTACAAGAAACACAAAGAGGATTTTTAAGCACATTATGGAATGTATACTCATTCTATGTATTATATGCAGAAATAGATAAATTCAATCCATTAGAATATGCAGATTACAAAATAACAAATATAATGGATAAATGGATAATTTCAAAATTAAACACATTAATAAAAGAAGTAGACGACAAATTAAACGAATATAACATAACAGCAGCAGCCTTACAAATAGAAGAATTTACAGACACATTATCAAACTGGTATGTACGTAGAAACAGAGAAAGATTCTGGGCACAAGAATTAAATGACGAAAAAATAGGAGCATATGTAACACTATATAAAGTACTAACAAATCTAAGCAAAGTAATAGCACCATTTGTACCATTTATGGCAGAAGAAATATATCAAAATCTAGTAGTAGGATTAGACAAAATAGCTCCAGAAAGTGTACACTTATGTTTATGGCCAGAAGTAGAAGAATCAGCAATTGACAAAAAACTAGAAAAAGAAATGGATTTAGCATATAAAATAGTAAAACTAGGAAGAAGTGCAAGAAATGCAGCAAATATCAAAAACAGACAACCACTATCAGAAATGCTAATATCAGTAGATACATTACCAGAATATTATGCACATATAGTAAAAGAAGAATTGAATGTAAAGAAAATAGAACTAGGTGCAGAAATGTCAGACTATGTAAACTTTGAAATCAAGCCAAACTTACCAGTTTTAGGAAAAGAATACGGAAAGTTAATTCCAAAAATTAAAGAAGAAATAGCAAAGAAAAATCAAATGGAATTAGCAACAACAGTAAAAGCAGGAAAAGTTGAATATATAGAAATAGACGGAACTGAAATAGGTCTAGATGCAAACAATTTATTGATAACAATGCATGGAAAAGAAGGATTTGCATTTAGTGGAGAAGGAGAAATGGGTGTTGTATTAGATACACACATAACTCCAGAGCTAAAAGAAGAAGGATATGTAAGAGAAATTTTGTCAAAAGTTCAAAACATGAGAAAAGACAGTGGATTTGAAGTTTTAGATAGAATCAACCTATATGTATCAGAAAATGAAAAACTAGAAGAAGTAATCAAAAAATTTGAAGCAAACATTAAACATGACACATTAGCAGATAATATTATATATAATGAACCTAATAAAGAATATACTGATACAAATATAAATGGTGAAAACTTAAAAATTTGTTTAGAAGTGCTTTAGAAATTCCTAAAAAACACTACTTTGGGGACGGAGGAAAAAACACTACCTTGTGCAGTGTTTTTTCCTCCGTCCCTAAAGCATTCATCTGTCCTGAGTACAAAAAACACCTACCCGAATTACTCAGGCAGGTGACATGAGGCAAAATGTCTAATCCTCATTAAGTCAAAAGAAATTGTAAAGACAGCAATTACCATTGCACTAATACAATGGTAATTATTCATTGCAACCAAAGCTATAATGAGTGCAGAAATAATATCAAACAATGCGGATAAAAAATCTGGTAAGCAATTCAAATTAATACCATATTTAATAGTACCAAGAAGTCCATTTAGAGCTAAATAAATTAGCACAGCCTGATAGCATTGACAGTTATCAGGATTTAAAGGAACTTCTAGAAAATTAAAAATTTCAATCATCATAACAGTAATGATTATCCGAAAAATTAGTGCTGCTAAACTTTCTTTCTTCATTAAAAATACCTCCATAGCATATTGTTTGTATATACATATAATAACACTAAGTTGTCATAAAGTCAAGAAAAGTTTTTTTATAGAGTTCGTACAAAAGTATTGACAGTTAGAAAGAATAAATGTAAAATATAAGAGGTAAGAAAAAATATATCTAAAAAGTAAATATATATATTTTATTCGTACATTGAAAATTAAATAAGAAAGAGGTGTATACTTATGAACATTGGAGTCATAGTAGCCGCTGTCTTAATCTCACTTGTAATTGGAGCGATAATAGGGGTAATATATCGCAAAAAGATTGCAGAATCTAAAGTAGGAAATGCTGAAGAAGAAGCTAAAAGAATTATTGATATGGCAAAAATAGAAGCAGAAAACTTAAAAAAAGAAGAAATAATTAAAGCCAAAGAAGAAATAATGGCAAGCAGAAAAGAATTAGATCAAGAGATTAAAGAAAGAAGAGGCGAAGTACAAAGACAAGAGTCAAGATTAATTCAAAGAGAGGAGAATCTTGATAGACGTTCAGATAACTTTGAGAAAAAAGAACAAGAAGTAGAAAGACACATAAAGGAATTAGAAGACCAAAAAGAAGAAATTCAAAAAATGTATGATGATGAAATAGTAAAACTACAACAAATAGCATCATTAACAAAAGAGCAAGCAAAAGAAAAGCTCTTATCAGAAGTAGACAAAGAGGTTGCTTCAGAAAAAGCAGAAATTATCAGAACGGCTGCTAGAACAGCAAAGGAAGAATCAATGAAAAATGCTAAAGAAGTATTAACATATGCAATTCAAAAATGTGCAGCAGATCACTCTCAAGAAACAACAGTATCAATAGTAGCACTACCAAGTGACGACATGAAGGGAAGAATTATTGGTAGAGAAGGAAGAAACATAAAAGCATTAGAAACATTAACAGGAGTTGACTTGATCATTGATGATACACCAGAAGCAGTAGTATTATCAGGATTTGACCCATTAAGAAGAGAAGTTGCAAAAATAGCATTAGAAAAATTAATAGATGATGGAAGAATACATCCTGCAAAAATTGAAGAAACTGTAGAAAAAGCAAAACAAGAGCTAGAAGAAACTATAAAATCAGAAGGAGAAAGAGCAGTATTAGAAACAGGAGTTATAGGATTACATCCAGACCTTGTAAAACTAATAGGAAAACTAAAATATAGGACAAGTTACGGACAAAATGTATTAAACCATTCTATAGAAGTTTCAAATTTAGCAAGAATCATGGCAGAAGAATTGGGGTTAGATGCCAAATTAGCTAGAAGGGCAGGATTATTACATGATATAGGAAAAGCATTAGATCACGATATGGAAGGAACACATGTAGAAATCGGAGTAGAAATACTAAAAAAATACAAAGAAAATCCATTAGTAATAAATGCTGTGGAAGCACATCATGAAGATGTAGAACCACAAACATTAGAAGCAGTATTAATTCAAGCAGCAGATGCAATTTCAGCTTCAAGACCAGGAGCAAGAAGAGAAACACTAGAAGCATATATCAAGAGACTACAAAACTTAGAAGAGATAGCAGATTCATTCAACGGAGTTGAAAAATCATTTGCAATACAAGCAGGAAGAGAAGTACGTATTATAGTAAAACCAGAAAAAGTATCTGATGACCAAATGACAGTATTAGCAAGAGAAGTATCAAAAAGAGTTGAAAATGAAATGGACTATCCAGGTCAAATAAAAGTAAATGTAATAAGAGAAACAAGAGTAGTAGATTACGCAAAATAAAAAAGAACCTTAATTATTAAACAACAAAAGTTTAGTAATTAAGGTTCTTTAATTTTTTATAAAAAAATAAAACTTTTGTTTGACATTTATTTGTTTGTATGATACAATGTGAAAAAACGAGAATGGAGTGGGGAAAATGCCTAGAAAAAAAGAAGAATTAAATAAAAGAGAAAAAACAATATTAAAATTTATTGAAAAACAAATAATGACAGATGGATATCCACCATCAGTAAGAGAAATAGGACAAGCTGTAGGCTTAAGTTCAACAGCAACAGTACATGGATACTTAGAAAGACTAGAAAAAAAAGGATATATAAAAAAGAAAGACAAAAAAGGAAGAACACTAAGATTATTAAAAGGAAGTACAGGAGAAACCAAAAAAACATCAAGCAAAGACTTTTATACACAAAAAGAATTAGTAGAAGTACCAGTAGTAGGAAAAATAACAGCAGGAATGCCAATATTAGCAGTAGAAAATGTAACAGATACATTTCCAATTCCAATCGACTTTGTAGGAAATTCAGACTGCTTTATGCTTACAGTTAGAGGAGAAAGCATGATAGAAGCAGGAATATTAGATGGAGACTACATATTAGTAAAAAAACAAAATAATGCCAATAATGGAGAAATTGTAGTAGCATTAATAGAAGATGAAGCAACAGTAAAAACATTTTACAAAGAAAAAGACCATATCCGTTTACAACCAGAAAACAGTACAATGGACCCAATAATAGTACCAACATGTGAAATTTTAGGAAAAGTAGCAGGAGTATTCAGAAAAATGTAAAAAATTAGTGAGGAAATAAGATGATAAAAAGAGTAATATTTGACATAGATAATACACTAATACCATGGAAGAACGAATATTATAATAAAATATATGATGTGTTAAAAGAATTAAAAATAGAATGCTCAGACGAGGAATTTAACAAAATCAAACAAGCTATGGCTGCATACGAAAATGAATATTATTCATTTAACAAAGAAAACATGATAAACTTTATAAACAAATATACAGACAAAACATATCCCAAAGAATTTATTGACAAAATTATAGAAAAATGGGGAGAATGTGCACCAGAAAAGATAAGTATGGCAACAATAAAAACACTTGGAGAACTAAAAAACAAATACGAAATGGTTTGTTTAACAGACTGGTTTAAAAACCAACAAGTCAAAAGATTAGAAAAAGCAAATATTTTAAAATATTTTACAGAAGTATATGCAGCAGAAAAAACCAAAAGAAAGCCATTTAAAGAAGCTTTTATGCAAGCAATTGGTGAAAACAAATCAGAAGAATGTATAATGATAGGAGACAACTTTGCAAGAGACATAGAAGGAGCATTAACTGCTGGACTTCAGGCAATTTATTATAATCCAACTGAAAGTGGAAATAATAAAAAAAATTCTTTTTATAGGTTAGAGGATAAAGAAAATACAAAGCAAATTAAATATTATACTATCTCTAAAATAGAAGAAATTTTAGAAATTTTATAAATGCAAAGGATATCATTTATAGAAATAGTTCACAAAAAATTTACAAAAAAGATACAATAATCATATTGACAAATGACACCATGTCACTTATAATGATGACACGGTGTCATTTTATGACTTCAAACTATTTGTAAAAAAATAATAAATACATTTAACCAAACTATAAGCAAAAGGTGGTGAAAAAATGCCCAAAGAAACATTCTTAAAATTACCAGAAGAAAAGAAAAACAAAATAATAAAAGCAGCCAAAAAAGAATTTGAAAGAGTACCATTTGAACAAACATCAATAAAAAATATAGTAGAAGAAGCAGAAATTGCAAGAGGAAGTTTTTATCAATATTTCAACAGCAAAGAAGATTTATTGCGGATATATTTTAAATATTCATTTTAAAGAAATGAATGCACAAATGGAAGAAAACGTCATAAAATCAAAAGGAGACATATTTAAAATATTTATAGCAATGTATGACTATGTCGATACTAATTTAATAAAAAATGAGGACATGGAATTCTATAAAAAAATATTTGAAAATTTAAAAACCAGTGAGGACAGCAAAATTTTCAAAAAAATTATAGACGAAAAACCAAAAAAAATAAAAGACTTTTATGAATATATAGACACGTCAAAGTTAAAAATAAATTCAAAAGAAGAATTTGAAATTGTAGAAAAAATCTTATTTACAATAACAACGAAAGCAATTGTAATGAGATTCAAATATAAATCAAAAGAAGAAGCAAGAAAAAATTACTTAAAACAACTAGAATATCTAAAATACGGAATTATTAAATAAGGAAGGAGGAATGTATGATTACTAAAAAATCATGCAAAAAGAAATGTTAAAAGTATTAAAAAATTTAAAAGAATCATGGATATCTGTAATAGCAATAGTACTATTATTAATAGTTCAAGCAGCAGGAGACTTAACACTACCAGATTATACATCAAAAATAGTAAATATAGGAATCCAAAATGGAGGAATAGAAAATGTTGCACCAGAAGTAATAAGAAAAAGTGAAATAGAAAATTTACTAATCTTTACAGAAGATGATGACAAAATCTTATCATCATATGAAGAAATGTCAAAAGAAAATTTAGACAATAAAGAATATGAAAAATTAGTAAAAAAATATCCAGCACTAGAAAATGAGGCATTATATAAACAGAAAAAAACAAACAAAAATGAACAAGAAGAATTAAACAATATAATGGCAAAACCATTAATGGTATTAAGTATGTTAGAAAACGAAGAAACATCAGAACAATTAAAACAACAAATGGTAGAAGCAATAAAAACAAATCAAATGGAACAAAGCACAACTAGCACACAAAACATAACTGCACAAAAAATGCAAGAACAACAAATACAAGCAATGCAAAATATGAATTTAATTGAAATAATAAAACAAATGCCAAAAGAACAATTAGACAAAATGTTAGAAAATATAAATCAAAAAATTAATGACATGCAAGAAAGTATTTTAGAGCAAGCAGCAATACAAGAAGTAAAAAATGAATATAAAGCAATAGGAATGGACACAGACAAAATACAAAATCAATATATAATAATGGCAGGACTAAAAATGTTAGGAATATCATTTATAATAATGGTATCAGCAATTTCAATAATGTGCTTATCTGCAAGAGTTGCAGCAAGACTAGCAAAAACTCTAAGAGAAAAAGTATTCAAAAAAGTATTAAGCTTTTCAAACAAAGAATTTTCTGAGTACAGTACAGCATCATTAATTACACGTTCAACAAATGATATCCAACAAATTCAAGGATTAATAGCAATCTTATTTAGAGTATTAGTATATGCACCAATTATAGGAATAGGAGGCTTTTTAAGAGTATTAAGACAAAGTAATAATTCAATGGCATGGATTATAGGTGTAGCAATTTTAGCAATCCTATTTGTAGTTGGAACACTATTTATTATAGCAATGCCAAGATTTAAAAAATTACAACAATTAATAGACAAACTAAACTTAGTAGCAAGAGAAATTTTAACAGGATTGCCAGTAATAAGAGCATTTAATACAGAGAAAAAAGAAGAAAATAGATTTGACAAAGCAAATACAGACTTAACCAAAACAAACTTATTTGTAAATAGAGCAATGAGCTTTATGATGCCAACATTAATGCTAATAATGAATGGAATATCTTTATTAATAGTATGGGTTGGAGCACATGGAATAGATAATGGAACAATGCAAGTTGGAAATATGATGGCATTTATCCAATATACAATGCAAATAGTAATGAGCTTTTTAATGATATCAATGGTATCAATAATGTTACCAAGAGCATCAGTATCAGCAAACCGTATAAATGAAATATTAGAAACTGATGAAGCAATAAAAGACAGTAATGAACCACAAAAATTAGATCAAAATAAAAAAGGAATAGTAGAATTTAAAAATGTATCATTTAGATATCCAGACAGTGATGAGGAAGTATTAAGTGATATAACATTTACAGCTGAGCCAGGAAAAACAACAGCAATTATAGGAAGTACAGGAAGCGGAAAATCAACAATAGTAAATTTAATACCAAGATTTTATGATATAACATCTGGAAATTTATTAATAGATGGAGTGGATATAAAAAAAATAGCTAATAAAGATTTAAGAAAAATAATAGGATTTGTTCCACAAAAAGGAATACTATTTTCTGGAACAATAGAATCAAATATCAAATATGGAAATCCAGAAATGTCAGATGAAAGAATGATAGAAGCAGCACAAATAGCACAAGCAACAGAATTTATAGAATCTAAACCAGAAAAATACAAAGAACTAATAGCACAAGGAGGAAGCAATGTATCAGGAGGTCAAAAACAAAGGCTATCAATAGCAAGAGCAATAGCAATAGACCCAGAAATATTAGTATTTGATGATAGTTTTTCAGCACTAGATTTTAAAACAGACAGTATATTAAGAGCAGAGCTTGCTAAAAAAACAAAAAATAAAACAGTAATTATCGTTGCACAAAGAATAAACACAATACTAAATGCAGATCAAATAATAGTGCTAGAAGATGGAAAAGTTGTAGGAAAAGGAACACATGAAGAACTAATAAAAAATAATGAAACATACAAACAAATAGCTTTATCACAACTATCAGAAGAAGAACTAAACTTAAACAAAGGAGGTAATGAACATGAGTAATCAAGAAACAAAAACACCTCCAAAAATGAAAGGTCATGGACCAATGGGAGGACCACATGGAAGTCAAGGACCAGCAGAAAAAGCAAAAGATGTAAAAGGAACAACAAAAAAATTAGCCAAAAGACTTTCAAGCTATAAAATAGCAATAATAATAGTAATGATATTTGCAATAGGAAGTACAATATTTAGTATAGTAGGGCCAAAAATATTAGGAAATGCAACAACAGAAATATATACAGGGCTAATGAACAAAATAAACCAAACAGGAGGAATAGATTTTACAAAAATAGGCCAAATTATTTTATTTGCATTAGGCTTATATGTTATAAGTGCAGCATTTTCAATGATACAAAGCTATATAATGGCAGGAGTAGCACAAAAAGTAACATATAAAATCAGAAATGAATTAACACAAAAAATAAACAAATTACCAATGAAATATTTTGACAAAAGAACAAATGGAGAAGTATTATCAATTATATCAAATGACGTTGATACACTAAGCACAGGACTAAACCAAAGTATAACACAAATAATAACATCAATATGTACAATAATAGGAATATTAGTAATGATGTTTTCAATAAGCTGGGAAATGACAGTAGTAAGTTTATTAATATTACCAATATCAGCAATAATATTAAAAAATGTAATAGGAAAATCACAAAAATACTTTGTAAAACAACAAGAGTATTTAGGACATGTAAATGGGCAAGTTGAAGAAGTTTATGGAGGACATAATATTGTAAAAGTTTTTGGTAGAGAAAACCAAGCAATAAAAGAATTTGAAAAAGAAAATCAAGAATTATACAAATCTGGATGGCGTTCACAATTTTTATCAGGACTAATGTATCCATTGATGAATTTTGTTGGAAATGTAGGATATGTAGTTGTAGCAATATTAGGAGGATATTTTGCAGTAAACGGAAGAATAACAGTAGGAAACATACAAAGTTTTATACAATATAATAAACAATTTACACAGCCAATAGGTCAAGTGGCACAAATATCAAGCACAATACAATCAATGATTGCAGCAGCAGAAAGAATATTTGAATTTTTAGAAGAAAAAGAAGAAATAGAAGATGTAAAAAATCCAGTATCAACAGAAGGTTTAAAAGGAAATATAGAATTTAAAAACGTAAAATTCGGATATGATCCAGAAAAAATAATAATAAATGACTTTAATGCAAATGTAAAAGACGGACAAAAAATAGCAATTGTTGGACCAACAGGAGCTGGAAAAACAACAATGGTAAAATTGCTAATGAGATTTTACGATGTAAACAGTGGAGAAATCTTAGTAGACGGACATAATATAAAAGATTTCAAACGTGGAGAACTTAGAAAAATGTTTGGAATGGTACTACAAGATACATGGCTATTTGGAGGAACAATAAAAGAAAATATTAAATATAGTAAACCAGATGCTACAGATTCAGAAGTAATAGAAGCAGCAAAAGCAGCACATATACATCATTATATAAAAACATTATCAAAAGGATATGATGCTAAAATCAATGAGGAATCAACTAATATATCAGCTGGTCAAAAACAATTATTAACAATAGCAAGAGTAATATTAGCAGATCCAAAAATTCTAATACTAGATGAAGCAACAAGTTCAATAGATACTAGAACAGAACAACAAATACAATCTGCAATGGATAACTTAATGAAAGGTAGAACAAGTTTTATAATAGCACATAGACTATCAACCATAAAAAATGCAGACTTAATATTAGTAATGAATCATGGGGACATTGTAGAACAAGGAACACATGAAGAATTACTTGCTAAAAATGGATTTTATTCAGAACTATACAATTCTCAATTTGAAGAATGTGAAGAATAAGACAAAAAACATAAAATATATAATTTATCAGAGAAAAGAATAAAATTATTAGAAATGCTTGTAAAGAAAAGAGCAAATGAATTAATATTATTAATAGAAAAAAACTAAGGTATTAAAACTGAGGCTGCTAAAAAGTAGTCTCATTTTTAATATCTCAGCTTTTTTTACATATTATAGCAAAGCTAAAATTGCATAAATATAGAAGAGTTAGCCTTGACAAACAAAATTAAAAGATGTATAATGTTAGCCGAGATTAACAAAAATAAGAGGGAGAAAAAATGATATCAAAGTCACAAGAAGAATATTTAAAAACAATGTATGTGTTACAAAAACAAAATGGCAATATTAGAGTAACAGATATAGCAAACAAAATGAATTGCACAAAACCAAGTGTAAACAAAGCATTAAACAATTTAAAAGAAGAAAAACTAATAAAATACGAAACATATGGAACAATAGAATTAACGAAACAAGGAGAAAGTCTAGCACAAAAAATATTAGAAGCATATGACATAGTATATTTATTTTTAAAAGATGTATTAAATTTAGAAGAAGAAGCCGCAAAAGAAGAAGCAGAAAAAATAAAATTAGTAACGACAGATGAAACAATAAATAAATTAGCAAAATATGTACATAATGTATTAGGACTAAGAGAATTAAATTGTAACTATGATATAAACCAAGAAAAATGTAGGAGTTGCATAAAAAGAAAAACAAATGTTAATAAAATAAATATAGAAAAAACTAATTAATTTTATATTCTAGAAAGTTCTTCGAACTTTTTAAAATATAAAAAACAATACAATAAATTAAAGAACGTGCTTACAAAAAATTTTAATAAAAAGAAAGGATTGAATCATAAAATGAGTGAAAATTTATTAGAAATAAAAGACTTACACGTAAACGCAGGAGAAAAAGAAATACTAAAAGGATTAAACTTAAACATAAAAAAAGGAGAAATCCATGTAATAATGGGACCAAATGGAGCAGGAAAATCAACACTTGCAAATGTCATATTAAACAATCCAGAGTACACTAAAACAAGTGGAACAGTAGAATTTGAAGGAGAAAATATAAACAATTTAAGCACAGACCAAATTGCCAAAAAAGGAATATTTATGTCATTTCAATTACCAGAGGAAATACCAGGAATCTCAACAATGAATTTCTTAAAATATGCAAAAAATAAAATAACAGAAAAACCAGTAAAAATATTTGAATTCAAAGACACTGTAAAAAAATATGTAGAAGAATTAAACATGAATCCAAAATTGATAGAAAGAAACCTAAATGTAGGATTTTCTGGAGGAGAAAAAAAGAAAAATGAAATAATGCAAATGTTAGTGCTAAATCCAAAACTAGCAATACTAGATGAAACAGACTCTGGACTAGATGTAGATGCAATAAGAACAGTTTCAAAAGGAATAGAAATGTATAAAAATTATGAAAATGCAGTTTTAATAATAACACACAACACTAAAATATTAAATCATTTAAAAGTAGATTATGTACATGTTTTAGTAAATGGACAAATTGTAAAAACATCTACAGCAGAACTTGCTGAAGAGATTGAAGAAACAGGATATGCACAATACAAAAAACAGAAAGTGGTTGGAGAATAATTACAATTTTGGCTACGTTAACTTTCATTTAAAACTTATGTTACATACACGGAGTATGCGCCATTGCCTTTTAAATAAAAGTTGCCTTGCCAAAATTTAATTCTTTTCCAACTAAAGCTGAGAAAGGAAAGAAGAAAATGGCTAAAACTAAAATAGAAGAAATAAATAGAAATATTTATGATATAAAAGATAAAGACAACTATGAATTCAAAATGAAAAAAGGGCTAAATGAAGAAATAGTAAGAAAAATATCAAAACAAAAAAACGAACCAGAATGGATGTTAGAAATAAGGCTAAAAGCCTTAGAAACATACAATAAGCTAGAAATGCCAACATGGGGACCAGATTTATCAGAACTAAAAATGGACGAAATAGCAACATATGTAAAACCAAAAACACAACTAAACTCAGACTGGGAAGATGTACCAGAAGACATAAAAAACACATTTGATAGACTAGGAATACCAGAAGCAGAAAAGAAATCACTAGCAGGAGTAGGAGCACAATATGATTCAGAAGTAGTATATCACAGCATGAAAGAAGATCTAATAAAACAAGGCGTAATATACACAGATATGGAATCAGCTGTAAAAGAATATCCAGAAATAGTAAAAGAACATTTTATGAAATGTGTACCAATAAATGACCACAAATTTGTAGCATTACATGCAGCAGTATGGTCAGGAGGATCATTTGTGTATATACCAAAAGGAGTAAAATTGGACATACCATTGCAATCATATTTTAGACTAAACTCACCAGAATCAGGCCAATTTGAACACACACTAATAATAGTAGACGAAGGAGCAAGCTTACATTTTATAGAAGGATGTTCAGCACCAAAATATAATAAAGTAAACTTACATGCAGGATGTGTAGAACTATATGTAAAAGATGATGCATATTTAAGATATTCAACAATAGAAAACTGGTCAAAAAATATGATGAACTTAAATACAAAAAAAGCAATAGTAGGAAAAAATGCACAAATAGACTGGGTAACAGGATCATTTGGCTCAAAAATCTCAATGTTATACCCAATGAGCATATTAAATGGAGAAGGAGCAAAAACAGAATATACAGGAATCACATTTGCAGGAGGAGGACAAAATTTAGACACAGGATTTAAAGTAATCCATAATGCACCAAACACATCATCTGTAGTAAACTCTAAATCAATATCAAAAGACGGAGGAGCTTGCACATATAGAGCACTAGTTAGAATAAATGAAAGTGCCAAAAATTCAAAATGCAGTGTAAGCTGTGAATCACTTATGTTAGATGACATATCTAGATCTGACACAATACCAGTAAATGACATAAGAACAGATGAAGTACAATTTTCGCACGAAGCAAAAATAGGAAAAATAAGTGACAAAACAATATTTTATTTAATGAGCAGAGGATTATCAGAAGAAGATGCCAAAGCAATGATTGTTAGAGGATTTGCATATCCTATTTCTAAAGAGCTACCAGTTGAATATGCAGTAGAAATGAACAATTTAATAAATTTAGAATTAGAGGGGGCAATTGGATAATGGAAAAATTAAGAATAAATGAAACACCAGTAAGAACATCAAGAAATTTTCTAATTAATAATATAGAAGTAGAACTTGAAATGCCAGAGAAAATTGCTGAATTTAAAAATGTTCAAATCATTAAAGAAACAAGCAATACAGAAAAAGATGCATCACAAACAAAAGAAGATTTAGACACAAAAATTGAAAACAATACATCAACTGAACCACTAACTTATGGAATAGGAAAAATAGTAGAAGAATTAAATTATGAAACAGCAAACAGTAAAATAAAAATACAAACAAGTACAAAAAAAGAAACTATAAAAATAATATATGATTTTGACAACAACAATTTAAACTTAATAAATCAAATAGAAATAATAGCAAATGGAAACACAAATGTAATTATTGAATACAAATCCAAAACATCAGAAAAGTGCTTTCATAATGGAATAATAAGAACAATAGCAAAAGAAAATGCACAACTAAATGTAACAATTGTAAATTTATTAAATGAAGAATCTAATAATTTTGAAGCAATAGAAAACAAATTAGAAAAAAACTCAAAAGTAAATTACACAATTATAGATATTGGAGCAAAAACAAGTGTATCTAATTATTATTCAAACATAATAGGAGAAAATGCACAAAATGATTTAAAATCAATTTATTTAGGAATTAATAACCAAAAGAAAGACTTAAATTATATTGCAGAGCTAAAAGGAGAAAAAACAAATATTGATATAGATGTTCAAGGAGCATTAAAAGACGAAGCGAAAAAGAATTTTAAGGGAACAATTGATTTTAAAAAAGGTGCAAAAAAAGCAAAAGGAAATGAAAACGAATATTGTATGCTTTTATCAAATAAAGCAAAATCAATAGCACTACCAATGCTTTTGTGCACAGAGGAAGATGTAGAAGGAAATCATTCAACAGCATCTGGCAAAGTCGATGAAAAACAATTATTCTATATTATGACTAGAGGTATTAGCTATAAAGAAGCAGTTAAATTGATTGTAAAATCTAAATTTAATAAGATTATTGAAAGAATTTCTGATGAAAATTTAAAAAATGAAATCTTAAATGAAATTGATAAAAGGCTAGATTAAAAAAGAAAGGGATTTTAAATGATAGAAGAAATAAAAAAAGATTTTCCATTATTAGAAAATAGAGATATAGCATATTTAGACAGTGGAGCAACAACCCAAAAACCAAAAGAAGTAATAGAAGCAATAAAAAAATATTATGAAAACAGCAATGCAAATCCACATAGAGGAGCATATTCATTAAGTATAGAAGCAACAGAACAATATGAAAACACAAGAACAAAAATAGCAGAATTTATAAATGCAAAACACAGAGAAGAAATAATATTTTCTAAAAATGCAACAGAAAGTTTAAATTTAATAGCATATTCATATGGAATGGACAACCTAAAAAAAGATGATGAAGTAGTAATCTCAATAATGGAACACCATTCAAATTTAGTACCATGGCAAAAAGTAACAAAAGCAACAGGAAGCAAACTAAACTATATGTATATAAACGAAAACTATGAAATATCTGATGAAGAAATAGAAAGCAAAATAACAGACAAAACAAAAATAGTAGGAATAACACATGTATCAAATGTATTAGGAACAATAAATAATGTAAAAAAGATAATAAAATATGCACACAAAAAAGGAGCAATAGTAATTGTTGATGCCTCACAAAGCATACCACACATGAAAATTGATGTACAAGAATTAGATGCAGACTTTTTAGTATTTTCAGGGCACAAAATGCTAGCACCACTTGGAATAGGTGTATTATATGGAAAAAGAGAAATACTAAACAATATGACACCATTTTTAATGGGTGGGGATATGATAGAATATGTTTATGAACAAGAAACTACATTTGCACCATTGCCAAACAAATTTGAAGCCGGAACACAAAATGTTGAAGGAGTAATAGGATTAGGAGCAGCAATTGATTATATTAAAAAAATAGGATATGATAAAATACAAGAAAAAGAAAATGAAATAATTTCGTATGCAAGACAAGAACTTTCAAAACTAAAATATTTAACATTATATCTAACACCAAATGCTCAAAACCATTCAAGTGTAATATCATTTAATATAAAAGGAGTACACCCACATGATGTAGCAAGTATACTTGACTCAGAAAATGTTTGTGTACGTTCTGGAAATCACTGTGCACAGCCATTAATGAGATTCTTAGGAATTGATTCTACATGTAGAGCAAGTTTCTATTTTTACAATACTAAAGAAGATGTAGACAGGCTAGTTTCTGCTTTAAATAAGGCTTATAAGATGTTTGAAAAATTTATAAAAACAAATTAAACATTAATTTTCAAAAATAGAAAAAAGCAATTAACAAGAAAATCAAAAGGAAGGAAGAAGAATAGTGGAAGATTTAACAGAAGTATATAATGACTTAATAATGGAACACAGTATGAATTCATATAACAAGAAAAAGTTAGAAGATGCAAATTACTGTGAAGTAGGACATAATCCAAACTGTGGAGACGAAATAACATTAGAACTAAAAGTAAAAGACAATATTATTGAAGACATGGCATTTTTAGGACACGGATGTGCAATATCACAAGCATCAACCTCTATAATGATAGACACATTAAGAGGTAAAACAATAGAACAAGCCAAAGAAATAATAAAAACATTTATAGAAATGATAAAAAGAGAGACAACTGATGAAGAACAACTAAAAAAATTAGAAGATGCAATTGCATTTAGAAATGTATCTAATATGCCAGCAAGAGTAAAATGTGCATTACTTGCATGGCACACATTAGAAGATATGTTAAATAAAGAAGTTGAAACAGGAAGCGGAAATATAGATTGCTGCCATTAAAAAATGAAAGAAAAGGGTAAAAAAATGAAAAACAAAAAAGTATTATTAGGAATGAGTGGAGGAGTAGACAGCAGTGTATCAGCATTACTATTAAAAGAAAATGGATATGAGCCAATAGGAATGACATTAGAACTATTTGCAGGAAGCAGTTGTTGTAATATAAACACATATATAGACGCAAAAAATGTATGCAAATCCATAGGAATACCACATTTTACATATGATTGCAAAGAACAATTTAGAAAACATGTTATACAAGATTTTATAGAATGTTATTCAAATTGCCAAACACCAAATCCATGTATAGAATGCAATAAGTATATGAAATTTGGATACATGTGGGAAAAAGCAAAAGAACTAGACTGTAACTATATAGCAACAGGGCATTATGCTAAAACAGAATATAGCGAAAAATATGGAAGATGGGTATTAAAAAAATCAAAAGCAGGAAAAAAAGACCAAAGCTATGTATTATGGAATATTCCAAAAGAATTAATAGAACATGTATTATTCCCACTTGCAGACTTTGAAGATAAAGAACAAATAAGAAAAATAGCAAGAAAAAACAATTTAAAAGTAGCAAATAAACCTGACAGTGAAGATATATGTTTTGTGCCAGATGGAAACTATAAAAAGTTTTTAGAAAATAATTCAGATTTAAAACCAAAAACAGGAAACATAGTAAACACAAAAGGAGAAATACTAGGCAAACATACAGGATTATATAAATATACAATAGGCCAAAGAAAAGGCTTAGGCATATCATACAAAGTTCCACTATTTGTAATAGGATTTAACCCATTAAAAAATCAAGTAATAGTTGGAGAAGAAAGCGAGCTATACAAAAAAGAAATCTTAGTAAAAGATATAAATTTATTATTATTTGACAAAATAGAACAACCAATCGAAGTAGATGTAAAAACAAGATACTCATCAAAAATGGCAAAAGCTAAAATAAATCAAAAATCAGATGACACAATAAAAGTAGTATTTGATGAACCACAAAGAGCAATTACACCTGGACAATCAGCAGTATTTTATATTGATGATATTGTTATTGGCGGAGGAAAAATAGAAAAATAAATTTGAAATTCCAAAAAGGAGAAAAATAAAAATGAAAGTAATAAGCAAACAAAGAAACAGTAAAATGTGCATAATATGCGGATTAGACAACAAGTATGGTTTAAGAGCACCATTCTATAACATGGAAGATGGAAGTGTAATGACAAAATTCCAATATAGAGAAGAACATCAAAGTTATCCAGGAAGAGTACATGGAGGACTAATAACAGCAATGTTGGATGAAATGGGACTACGTGCTCTTTGGGCTAAAAAACAAAATGAAGAAGAATTTGGAGTTACAATATCATTAGATACAAAATACAGAAAACCAGTTCCATATAAACAAGATTTAATAGGAAAAGGGATACTAGTAAAAGAAAATTCAAAATTTTTTACAGTTGAATCTTCAATATTGGATTTACAAGGAAATCTTTTGGCTAATGGAACAATTAAATACATAAAATTAGATGTTAATAAAATTAATGATAACATTTCAGCACATGAAGAAATGTGTTATCTTATAGATGATGGTGTAAAAGAAATATAAAAATTAGTGTCGATAATTTATTTTATATATTGCGAAACCATTTTACACTAATTATTAATATTTTATCGTGAGAAAATAGAAGAAACATATTGACTTTCAGTAATAAAAAAGGTTATAATGAATATAATAATAAAGATACATGATTAGTATCTTGTCCAAATCAAATGTTAGCCGCAACCCTATTTGCGGGGTACAAGTGCATAGGTGTACAAATGTTACTCGCAACCCTACTTGCGACAAATAAATGCGTAGGTGGACAAATGTTAAAAAATCTACCTTTTCGAAGGTGGATTTTTTGTTAGAAATGAGGTAAAAATGAAAGTATAAAACAATATATGAAAATAAGAAAAAAGTTAAAAACAAAGTTTATAACTTTGTTTTCGGAAAAGTATTAGGGAAGGAAAAAGCATTTCTAATACAAAATATTTTTCCAACAACTGAAAAATATATAGAAAGTAAATACCAAAATAAAATGCAGGATGTAGAAATAACTGAAACTTTAAAAAAAGAAATCATAGAAACTTCAATGAACGTTATAAAACTAGCTAAAAAAGGAATTAATATTCCATTTTACGATATAATTGAAATGAAAAAAATATTACTGATAAAATAAAAAACAACTCTAAAAATAGAGTAGGCTGCAAAACCTACTCTACAACTAATCATTGTTTACTATTATTTTTAGCTTATCCTTAATCAAGAAATTTTAATCTCTTCTCTTTCCAAAAATAGAAAGAATACGTAAAAAGATATTAATAAAATCTAAATATAATTGCATAGCGCAATAAATATGAACTTTATTAGTATCAATACTAGGGTCATTTTCTAAAACTTTAATCTTATTAGTATCATAAACAGTAACACCAAAAAATACTGCAAGAATAATCCAATCCAAAATAAGATCAAGACCAGTACTTTTAAAGATAAACAAATTTAAAATACTAAGAATAAGACCAGCAATCAAAAATACAGTAATGTAAGTGCCCCAACTACTCAAATCTTTATCTGTTTTATATCCAATGTAACCTAAAGCGGCAAAAATCAAAGCAGACACAACAAACAAAGAAATAATAGAATTCAATTCATAAACAGCAAAAATCGTACATAAAGTTACACCATTAATCATTGAATACAGAAAATACAAGATGCCAACAGCAGTAGGAGAAAGCTTTCTAAAGCATAAGCTAAAAATAATAACAACTGCAAGTTCCAAAACTAAAAGAGCACCCCAAGAACCACCTACAACAATATTTACTATAAGTCCAGAATAATAAGTATAAGCGGCAACAATAGCACTACCCAAAAGTCCCAAGAACATCCAAAAAAAAGTCTTACCAAAAATTTTATTTTCAGTACTCTTATCAATAATTACATTATTATATTCTTCATTATTTTGATTAATATTTTCGTCATAATTTTGCATAAAACAACCTCCTTTCCACATAAATCTCTACAAGGTAATTATAAAATAAAACAACAATAAAATCAATAGGTAATGAATTGTGGACGGAGCAAAAATAATCATCAACTACTCAATTTCAAATTCATTAAAATTTTAATACTTTTGGGGCCGGACTCAAAAAACATCAAACTTCATTTTTGATCTTTAATGATGCTTTTTAACTCCGTCCCCAAAAGCACTACAAGGACATAAACAATAGCAAAAAAGACAATTCTAAAAATAGAAGAAATATAAAAATTATCAAAAGAAATAGAAAAAAGTTTAACAACCAAAAAGGCAAACAAGCTAGCCATAAAAGGTTTTATACAGAAAGACAGAAATTCAAATTTAAAATTAATACTCTTTTTTAGTAAAATAAAACTAGCAAAAAAGTTAAAAATCTCACTAATAAAAATACTAAGCACATAACCAGTTATACTAAATTTAGGAACAACAAAAAATATAATTAAAATAGTGATTACTAAATCACAAATATTTATAGTCATACTACCAAACTGTTTACCAATGCCTTTTAAAATACCATCAATAATATTATCAATATACATAAAAACAATCAAAAAAGAAAACACTCTTAAAAAAGAAGCAATTTCCAAGTTCTTATAAATCATTAAACTAAGCTCATTCGCAAAAAACAAAAATATAGAAGCAACTAAAAAAGAAAAAGCAAAAGTAACATAAAAAATCTTATAGCAAACAGTTTTCATTCTATTAAAATTCTTACCAGACAGCAATCTAGCATATTCAGGAATAAGCAAACTACTAAAAGAGTTAATAAAAAAACTAGAAAACATAACAACAGGCATAACCATACCATTAATCAAGCCATATTTAGAAATAGCCAAGGAATAATTAAGTCCTGAAGCCTGAAGTCGAGCAGGAATCAAAAATTGCTTTAAAGAAGACAAGCCAGAACGAATGTAAGAAGTTATTGCAACAGGAAAAGATATTTTAAAAATTCTTTTATTCAAATCTTCATAAGATCCACGAGAAAAACGAAATTTTCTCTTTTCTAAAAAATAAAAAAGTAAATTTAAAGAAAAAGAAAAAACTTCTGAAATAACATCACCAATAATTAAGCTAGTACAAATTGCATCAATTCCTTTAGAAATAGAAAAATTAAGCAAGAAAAAAGTAGCAACGATTTTTACAGTTAATTCAAGACATTGAGCAACAGCACATTTATATGATTTTCCAATACTTGTAAGATATCCATTAATAACAGCAGACACACTAATAAGAGGCAATCCTAACGAAATCGAATAAATAGGCATATTAGAAACACTACCTTTTAACCAATTTCCAGAAACCACAGGGGCAATAAAAATAAGAGCAAGACTTGCAAAAATGCCAAGAATCAAAGCATGAAATATGCACACTTTTACAGATTTAAGACCTTTTTCATAATTATTTTTAGCAAACTCATCAGATACTATACATGTACACGCAAGGCCAATTCCAGAAGTTGCAAATGTAATTGCAAAACTATAAACAGACATAACTAAGCTAAAAATTCCAATTGCTTCCTGACCAACTTTATTCGCAACATATATACTAAAAATAAGACTTACTCCACGTATCAAAAGTGAAGATGATGTTAAAATTATACCATTTATTATAAAAATTTTTGCTTTTCTCAAATTAATTCACCAATAAAATATATGCAAAACGAGAAAACATAGAACAGTAAATATAATAAAAAGTATCTTATAAATTAAAACCAATCAAGTTAAAATCATAAGATACAAGTATAACAAAAATTATTCCAATTTATAAATTGTAGCAGTAACATAGTCAGATGAAACATTAAAAACTAACTTTATATCATTACCAGAATTATTAGAAAATTTAAAATCATAACTACCATAGGCCACAGCAGCATCTTTACCTTTTTTTACATAAGGAACATTATTACTATGTTCATGACGCTCAATAACAGAAAGAGAAGGAACAGACAAAACAGCATTATAAAGAGTACTACTAATTTGGCAATTACCACCACCAAGGCCTTTCTTTTTATTACCATCATTGTCAAAAATATCAGCTTCTCTGTAGCCATTTTTAGTAGAAGAAGGCCCTAAAGTATTGCAAAAAGAAAAAGTAGAACCATTTTTCACAACATGATTATTCAACCTAGAAGCAGTAATTTGCATATTATTTTGTCTAGCCTCATCTTTTGTATAAATTTTTGTTGTAAAAGTAGCAATTTGAGTTTCTACATATTGTTTACCTAGATCGTCAGAAGAACTATTAGAAGAACCAGAACTATTAGATGTACTTTCATCAATTTGACTATTTGCTACACTATTATTTTGCTCAATAGATTTATTAGTATTTTTACTATTATCTGTTGAATTCTGTTCTGAGGCAGCTGCTTTTTCTGCCTTATATTGATTTTGTTCAGTTTGATTTTCTTGTTTTGAAGTTTCGTTTTTTCCTGTAATTTTATTCTTAAAAAACATAAAAGCCAATATACAAGCAAACAATAAAATAACAGTTATGATAATATACCAAGATTTTTTTCTATTTTTCAATTAAAACACGTTCCTTTCATGCTTTATACGCATTTATTAATTAAAAATAATATGCAAAGCTTTTTATTAATAGTATCTCCAAAAAAGAAGAAAATATTTAAAAATTACAAAAAAATTACAAAAAAATTACAAATATATTACAAATAATTTTAAATATTGAAAATGGATAATAAATTTGCTATACTAAAATTATACAGAAACAGCCTGTAAAAAATAATAACAAGAGAGGAGATTATATAATGTTAAGGAAAGAAAAAGGGGCAAAAGGAATCACATTAATTGCACTCGTGATTACAATAGTAATTCTATTAATACTAGCAGGAGTAGCAATTGCAGCTTTAACAGGAGATAATGGAATACTAAAAAGAGCTTCAGAATCAAAAGAAAAGACTGTAATATCCCAAAAAACAGAAGAAGTAAAAGTAGCACTAATGGAAGTAATTACAGAAAACAATGGAGAAAGAGACAAAGTAACAGTAAGCAAAACACTAGAAGCAATTCGAAAAAATTACGGAAATCAAAAAGACAAAGATGCCATAATAGGAGAGGCATTAGGAGATGAAGAAGACAAATTTCCAGGAGCGATAACATACCAAAAAAGAGTATCAAAACTATCAAAAGATGTGGTAATAACAGTAGACAGTAACTTAAATGTTACAGGCTACACAGAAGATTCTGGAAAAGATGATAATAAAGGTGATGATACACCAAAATATGATATACCAGAAAGTGAATATACCAAAACAGGAAATTTATACTATTATGAACCAGATTTAAGTGGATTTAATCCAGAAGCCACATATTATGTAACATATGATGAAAACGGAAATAATGAAACAATATATGGAAGAATAGACAAAGTAGAAAAGCCAACAACAGGATGGCATAATTATGAAAACAAAATATGGGGAAATGTAGTAACAGTAACAGAAAGTGATGTAACGTATTGGACATGGGTACCAAGATATAAATACAATGCAGGAAGCAGTAGTGCAGAAGCATATTTTGTAGATTTAAATGACAAATGCACAATGTCAACAGATTCAGGTGATCGAGAAGTAGATGTAAGTTCATGCGAATTATCAGAAGGGTTTAAATTTGCAGATAAAAAATTAAAAGGATATTGGGTAAGCAAATACGAAGTACAATTTTCAGAAACAAATGGATTAGAACAATTAAAAACAAAATCATTAGAACAAGCAATACAAGTCGGAACAACAAATCCAAGTGGACTGTATACAATATATTTAGATGGAGTAAAATATAAGGAACACCAAAGTTTAGACACAGAATATAAAATAGATAACTTAAAAGCAACCAAAATATATGATGTATGCATATATAGCGAAACAAATAACAGAATGGTTGGAAGAGAAAGAAAAATGGCAAAAAGTGTTATAAATGTTGACACAAGTGGATTTGATAAAGAAAAAACATATTATGTAACATATGATAATAATGGAAAAGAAACAATAGCAGGAAGAATGGACAAAATATCAGCACCAGTAAATTGGTATAATTATGAAGAAAAAATATGGGCAAACTTAGTAACTGTAAACGAAAATAATGTAACATATTGGACATATGTACCAAGATATGAATACAATGAAGACGAAGAATTATACGAAAAGTACAATATAGCAAAAGTTAGATTTATTTCAACATTACAAACAACAGCAGACTATGGATATGTAATACCAGAAAGTTTTACATTTAATGAAAAAGTTTTACCTGGATATTGGATGAGTAAATATGAAGTACAATTTAGCGAAAAATCAGACTTAGAAGAAGTTAAACTCACTGTAGCAAATTCAGAATATGAAGTAACAACAACAAAACCAAGTGGGACATATACTATATATGTAAATGGTGAAAAGAGTAAAACAGGTATAAGCTTACCATATAAAATAAAAAATCTAGACAATAATAAAGAAAATGAAATTTGTTTATATAGTGAAGAAAATAACAGAATGGTTGGAGCAATGAAAACAACAGATTTACCAGTAAATATAATAAAAGTAGATTTAAGTGGATTTAATCCAGACTGCACATATTATGTCACATATGATGACCAAGGAAATAATGAGCAAATAGGAGAAAAAATAAAATTGGACAGCAAAGGAAATGCAACAAATATGCCTAACAACTGGTATGATTATGAAAACAAAAAATGGGCAAATATAGTAACAAAAGGAACAGATGCAAGTGGTAATGAACTAATTTCATATTGGACATATGTACCAAGATATGAATACAATGAAGACGAAGAATTGTACGAAAAATACAATATAGCAAAAGTTAAATTTATACCAACATCAAAAACAACAGCGGACTACGGCTATGTAATACCAGAAAGTTTTACATTTGCAGGTAAACAACTAGCAGGATACTGGATGAGTAAATATGAAGTTCAAGGTACAATAGATTAAAAGGAAGGAAGAAGAAAAAATGAATATAAAAATTAGAAATATATTAATAATATCAATAATAACTATTATGGCAATAATAGTTATGCCAAATAAAGCAAATGCAGGATTACAAGCAAATAAAGGAGGAAAAAGTCTAACCAATACTACACCAAATAACTATTTTAAAGCAATTAGAAGAATGGAAACACAAAATGGAACATTAGGAAAAACAGTAACTTTTGATGATAAATATGTAGATACAACAGGAAATGGAATAGATTGCCATATGGCATTAAGTACAGAATTTGGGACAGCAGGAATTTTATCATATTCTAAATATGGAACAATAACAACAAGTACAAATGATACAACAACAGGAAATGAATCAGGAATAAAGCAATTAGGACACGAAAGTCTTGAATATGTTGCTGGAATATATCCAGCATCAAACTCAAATATGAATGTTATATTTAATGCAGATGCTAGATATTATAATAAATATGAATCATATGTTTCAAAAGCAGGAGATGGAATTGGAAAATTTGGAGTAAATACTCAATATCCATCTGCAGGTGCTCCGATACTTAGGAGAGGATGTTTTGGTGTACTTTATTCTAATAATAATGACGGCAGTAGTAATTCATATGGAAAAGATAATGGTTCTCGTGCCGTAGTAGTATGTGGAGAAGGCCTATAAAAGCACAAAATTAACATTAACAGCAAGCAATAAAAAACATAAAAGTCCTCAAAAAATAGCAATTCAAACATTGCTATTTTTTGCATTATGTAGTAAAATAAGAAAAAAGATTTAGAAAAGAAAGGAGACTGTAAACATGTATGGAATAGGAATAGGACAAAGTGATTTTAGAGCATTAAGAATAAGAAAAAATTATTATATAGACAAAACGATGTATATAAAAGACATAATAGACAATGAGGCATCAGTAATATTAGTAACAAGACCAAGAAGATTCGGAAAAACACTAAATATGAGTATGTTAAGATACTATTTTGACTGCACAAAAAAAGACAGTAAAGAAATATTTGAAGGATTAAAAATAATGGAGCAAGACGAAAAATACACATCAAAGCTAGGATATTATCCATGTATATATTTAACACTAAAAGATGTAGCAGAAGTAAATTATGAAAATATGATATTAAATCTAAAAACAGCAATATCAGATATGTATTTAGAACACATTTACTTATTAGATAGTGACAAAATATATCCATTTGAAAAAGAACAAATAAAAGAAATATTATCATATAAAGAAGATGAAATAGTATTAAGAAATAGTATAAAAACACTAAGTAAATATTTAAACAGATATTATGATAAGCCAGTAATGTTATTTTTAGATGAATATGATGTACCTTTACAAACAGCATATGTAAATGGTTATTATGAAAAAGGAATATCATTTTTCAAAACATTTTATGGAACAACATTCAAAGATAACATATGCTTAGAAAAAACGGTATTAACAGGAGTATCAAGAGTAGCCAAAGAAAGTATATTTAGTGGAGCAAACAACTTTGACGTATATACAGTATTAGATGACGAATTCAGTGATGACTTTGGGATAACAGAAAAAGAAATGGATAAAATTATACAAGACTTTGAGGTTCAAGACCAAAAAGAAGAAATAAAAAAATGGTATGATGGATATACAATAGGAAATACAAAAGGAATATATAATCCATGGAGTATATTAAATTATTTAAATAGAAAAGAATTAGTACCATACTGGGTAAACACAAGTTCAAATGACTTAATAAAATTAATACTAAAAAATAGTGTAACAGTAAAAGAAAAAATAGAGCAATTATTACGAGATGAAGAAATAGAAGTACCAATAAATTTAGACACAGTAATAGTAGGAATAGAGCAAAACGAAGAAAATATCTGGGGACTATTATTAGGAACAGGATATTTAAAAGTAACAGAAGTAGTAGATTTAGCAACAGGAATATACAAAGTAAAAATACCAAATTATGAAATAAAATTCTTATTCCAAACCATAGTAAGAGAATGGTTTAATGATAAAGTAATAGGAAACAATTTAAACACAATATTAAAAGACTTAATAACATTAAATTTAAAAGAATTTGAAAAGAAATTTGAAATATTAGTACGCCAAATGTTCAGTTATATGGATGTAGGAGAAAACACAGCAGAAAACTTTTATCATGCATTTGTATTAGGAATGTTAGTAGGACTAAAAGATAGTTACTATGTAAAATCAAATAGAGAATCAGGATATGGAAGATATGATATAATGCTAGAGCCAAAAGACAAAAATGGAAACAGTTTTATAATGGAATTCAAAGTATTAGAAAATAAAGAAGAAAAAACAATAGAAGATATGATAGAAAATGCAAAGAAACAAATAGAAGAAAGAAAATACGAAGAAGATTTACAAGAAAAAGGATATACAAACATAACAAAAATGGTATTTGCATTTAAAGGCAAAGAAGTAAAAATGCAAATAATATAATAGCAAAAGCCAACATTAATAAAATTTACACTTATATAGATAAAAAATAGCAACTTAAACATTGCTATTTTTTTTTAGATATAGTAAAATAGTAAAAGAAAAAAATAAGAAGCGAGAAATAAGAACAATAAAATAAAAAAAGCAAAGCATAAAAAAGTACGAAAGGAACGAAGTTAGAAATGACAAAAAAATGGCAAATATACGAAACAAATGAGCAAACAGAAAAAAAGATAAAAGAGCTAGAAGAAAAAGAACAGATAAACAAGCTATTAGCCACAATACTAGTAAACAGAAATATGACAGACCACGAACAGTTAAAAGTATTTTTATATCCAACAAGAAAAGACTTCCATGACCCATACTTAATGCCAGACATGAGAAAAGCTGTAGACAGAATAAAACAAGCAATAGAAAAACAAGAAAAAGTAATAATATATGGAGACTATGATGCAGACGGAATAACAAGTATAACAGTACTAAAAAGCTTTTTAGAAGCAAACAATTTGCATGTAGACCATTATATACCAAACAGACTAGAAGAAGGATATGGACTAAACAAACCAGCAGTAAAGAAAATAGCAGACGAACAATACAAATTAATGATAACAGTAGACTGTGGAATATCAGCAATAGAAGAAATAAAATACGCAAATGACATAGGATTAGAAACAATAGTAACAGATCATCATGAAGTAGCAGAAGAATTACCAAAAGCACTAGCAGTAGTAGATGCCAAAAGAAAAGACAATCAATATCCATGCAGAGACCTAGCAGGAGTTGGAGTAGTATTTAAGCTAATACAAGCACTATCAATAGAATTAAACTTATCAGAAGAAGAATACCTAAAATACTTAGACATAGTATGTGTAGGAACAATATCAGACATAGTGCCACTAAGAGATGAAAACAGGGTAATAGCTAAATTAGGGTTAATGCTAGTAAATCAAACCAAAAACATGGGGTTAAGGTCATTATTAATATCATCAGGATACAAAACAATAGATTCAGGAGCAATATCATTTGGAGTAGCCCCAAGAATAAATGCATGTGGAAGAATGGGACATGCAGAAAAAGCACTAAAACTATTTTTATCAAAAGACATAAATGAAGTAAATAAACTAACAGCAGAATTAAATGAATATAACAGAATAAGACAAGAAACAGAAAAAAACATATATGAAGAAGCATTAAACTTAATACAAAAAGAACATATCGAAGAAAAAAACACAATAGTAGTAGCAGGAGAAGGGTGGCACCATGGAGTAATAGGAATAGTAGCATCAAAAATAACAGAACTATATTTTAAACCAAGTATATTACTATGTTATGAAGACGATTTAGCAAAAGGTTCAGGAAGAAGCATACCAGGATTTGATTTACACGAAGCACTTATGAAATGCACAGATACAATAGAAAGATTTGGCGGACACAGTATGGCAATAGGAATAACACTAAAAAAAGACATGGTAGAAAAATTTAGTCAAAAAGTAGAACAAATTGCCAAAGAATCAAACATAAAAGAAATAGTGCCAGTAATATATATAGACAGCAAAATAGAACTAAATGAGATAAACAAACAAATGGTAGAAAGTCTAAAACAATTAGAACCATTTGGAGAAGGCAACAAAATGCCAATATTTGCAATAAAAAATCTAAAAATCGATTCGATAAGAGCATTATCAGAAGGAAAACATCTAAAATTAACATTAAGAGAAAACAACACAATAATAAATGCAATAGGATTTAACATGGGAAACTTAGCAGAAGACTACAGAATAGGAGACAAAATAGATGTAGTAGGAGTTTTAGAAATAAATCATTTTAATGGTATAGATATGTTACAAATAAATTTAAAAGACATAATGAAATCAGTATAAAATGAAATCATACAAAACGCTTAGAATTTGTGCATAAAAGAGAAATAATCTCAAAATAAAAAGGGGATGAAACATAAATGCAAGAAAAAGAAATAACAATACAAGATATAATATCAAAAAGAAAGCAACATTCAAGGAGAGTAGACACAAAATTAATAATGAAAGCATACAATTTGGCAAACGAAAAACACAAAGACCAAAAAAGACATTCAGGAGAGCCATATATAATACATCCAATGAATGTAGCGTACATACTAGCAGATGTAGGATTAGATGACAGCACAATATGTGCAGCATTATTGCATGACGTAATAGAAGACACAGAAGTAACAGACCAAGATATAAGAAAACAATTCGGAGACGAAATAGCAGACATGGTAGAAGGAGTAACAAAACTTGGTACAATGAATTTTGTATCAGTAGAAGAAAGACAAGTAGAAGACTACCGAAAAATGTTTTTAGCAATGGGAAAAGACATAAGAGTAATAATCATAAAATTAGCAGACAGGCTACACAACATGAGAACACTAAAATTCCTAAAAAGAGATAGACAAATAGCAAATGCCAAAGAAACAATGGAAATATATGCTCCACTAGCAAATAGGTTAGGATTATACTCAATGAAATGGGAGCTAGAAGACTTATCATTTAAATATTTATATCCAGAAGAATATCATGAATTAGTAGAAGGAATAAACAAAAAAAGAGAAGAAAGACTACAATTCATAGAAAAAATAATGGCAGATATACGAGTACAACTAAAAAAGCAACATATAGATGCGGAAGTAACAGGAAGAGCAAAACACTTGTATAGCATATACAGAAAAATGAAAAGAGACAACAAAACACTAGATCAAATATATGATTTATTTGCATTACGTATATTAGTAAATTCAGTAAAAGACTGTTATGCAGCATTAGGAGTAGTACATGAAATGTATAGCCCAATGCCAGGAAGATTTAAAGACTATATAGCAGTACCAAAACCAAATATGTATCAATCAATACATACTACTTTATTAGGAGAAAAAGGAACACCATTTGAAGTACAAATAAGAACATGGGACATGCATAGAGTAGCAGAATACGGAATAGCAGCACATTGGGCATATAAAGAAGCAAGTTATTTTGGAAAAAAACAATCAGTCAAAGTAGAAGAAGACAAATTAGCCTGGCTAAGAGAAACACTAGAATGGCAAAAAGATATGCAAGACCCACAAGAATTTTTAGACACATTAAGAACAGAATTATTTGTAGATGAAGTATATGTATTTACACCAAAAGGGGCAATAAAAGTACTACCAAGAGGGGCAACACCAATAGATTTTGCATACAGTGTACATGCAGAAGTAGGAAATCATATGACAGGCTGCAAAATAAACAGTAAAATGATGCCAATAATAACACCACTAAAAAGTGGAGATATAATAGAAATACTAACATCAGAAAATTCAAAAGGACCAAGCAGAGATTGGCTAAAATTTGTAAAAAGCACAGGAGCAAAAAACAAAATAAAAGCCTGGTTCAAAAAAGCACTAAGAGAAGAAAACATAGAAAAAGGAAAAGAACTAATAGAAAAAGAAATAAAAAGATTAGGATTTACACATGCAGACTTATTTAAAAATCAATATATAGAACCAATGCTAGAAAAATACAGATATAAAAATTTAGAAGAAATGTATGCAGCAGTAGGATTTGGAGCAAACTCACCAGTAAAAATAATAGCAAGAGTATTACAAGAATACAGAAAAGAACATGAAGAAATAAATGTAGAAGAAAAAATTCAAGAGCTAAGTAAAGAACAAAAAGACAGAAAAGCCAAAGCAGCTGCAGCAAGTTCAGGAATTGTAGTAAAAGGAATAGACAACTGTTTAGTAAAACTATCAAAATGCTGTAATCCACTACCAGGAGATGAAATAGTAGGATATATAACAAAAGGAAGAGGAGTATCAGTACATCGCAAAGATTGTATAAATGTAAAAGATTTACTAACAGAAGAAAATAGAATGATAGATGTAGAATGGTACAAAGAAGCAAAAGAAAGCTATCAAGTAGAAATAGAAGTATTAGCAAATGATAGAAGTGGGCTATTAGTAGACATATTAAACAAATTAAAAGACACAAAAGCAAAACTAATGGGAGTAAATACAAGAACAACAAAAGAACGAATAGCAATAATGGATATATCAATAGAAATAGACAACTTAGAGGAATTAAACAAAGTACAAAAAGCAATCAGAAAAGTAGACAGCGTATATGAAGTAAGAAGAAAAAGGTAAGGTGTTTTTAGGGAAGAGAGCTAATGCTTTTGGGGACGGAGAAAAAAAACACTACCGAAGGCAGATGTTTTTCTTCCTCCGTCCCCAAAAGCACTACGTCCCCAAAATTATTAAAAAGGAGAAAAAAATGATATTAAAAGAACTTAAGATTAACACATTTGTAGGAGACCCAACAAATTGTTATATAATATATGATGAAGAAAGCAAAGAAACAATGTGTATAGACCCAGCAGGAGATGTAGAAAAAATAGAATATATGATAAAAGACATATTAAAAGGAGATTTAAAATACATCTATCTAACACATTGCCACGGAGATCACATAGGAGGAGTAACAGAATTAAAGCAAAAATGTGGAGGAAAAATATTAATACAAAGAGAAGATAGCAAAGGACTAAATGATAAATATATAAATCTATCAGGAATAATAGATCTACCAGAAATTGAATTAGAACCAGATTCTATAGTAGATGATGGAGATTTAATCCATTTAGGAAATTTAGAATTCAAAGTAATACACACACCAGGACACACAAAAGGAGGATCATGTGTGTATTGTGAAAAAGAAAAATGTTTGTTTTCAGGAGATACAATGTTTTCTGGAACATGGGGAAGAACAGATTTACCAACATCAAGTAGAGAAGATATAATGAAATCAATTACAGAAAAATTACTAAAACTGCCAGATGAAACTATAGTATATCCAGGGCATGGAAAGCCTACAAGAATAGGTGATGAAAAAAGAATATACTTAGAACTAAAACCTAAACAGTAATTTTGAGGGAGGACGGAGACTAATGCTTTTAGGGACGGTGCTTTTGGGGACGGAGGAAGAAAAACATCTGCCTTCGGTAGTGTTTTTTTCCTCCGTCCCCAAAAGCACCCAAAAGCATTAGTCTCCTAATCAAAAAAATAAAAAGAAAGAAGTGAAAATAATGAAAAAAGTAGAACCAAGAACATTAGCAGGATTTATGGAATTATTGCCAAGTGAGCAAATATTATTTGAACAAATGAAAAACACAATAGAAGAAACATATCAGCAATTCGGATTTTTGCCAATAGACACACCAATACAAGAGTTATCAGAAGTTTTATTAGCAAAAGCAGGAGGAGAAACAGAAAAGCAAATATACAGATTTGAAAAAGGAGACACAGACATATCTTTAAGATTTGACTTAACAGTACCACTTGCAAAATATGTAGCAAAAAATTATGGAGTACTAAGTTTTCCATTTAGAAGATATCAAATAGGAAAAGTATATAGAGGAGAAAAAGTGCAAAAAGGAAGATTCCGTGAATTTTATCAATGTGATATTGACATAATTGGAGATGGAGAGCTAAGTATATTAAATGATGCAGAATTACCAAGTGTTATATATACAGTTTTTAAAAGATTAGGATTTGACAATTTTACAATAAGAATGAACAACAGGAAATTACTAAATGGACTATTTGCTGAAATAGGTCAAAAAGAAAACAGCACAGAAATCTTACGTATAATTGACAAAATAGATAAAATAGGAAAAGAAGCGGTACAAGAAGAACTAATAAAATTAGGAGTAGAATCAAGCCATGTAGAAAAAATAATGACATTTATCTTGATACAAGGAACAAATCAAGAAAAAATCGAACAACTAGAAAATCTAAAAATTCAAAATGAAGAATTTAATCAAGGACTAGAAGAAATGAAGCAAGTCTTAAAATATGTAGGAATTTTTGGCGTACCAGAAAAAAATTATCAATTAGATTTAACAATTGCAAGAGGTCTAGATTATTACACAGGAACAGTATATGAAACATTTTTAAATGACTACAGAGAACTAGGAAGTGTATGTTCAGGGGGACGTTACGAAAACTTAGCAGATTATTACACAGACAAAAAATTACCAGGAGTTGGAATATCTATAGGATTAACAAGATTATTTTACAAATTAAATGAATTACAATTAATAAAAGCAGACAAAAAATCTATAGCAGATGTACTAGTTATTTCTATGGTAGACGATATGGAAATGCCAATAAAAATAGCAACAAAGTTACGTAATGAAGGCAAAAAAGTTGAAGTTTATTTGAATAACAAAAAATTAAAAGCAAAATTCAAATATGCTGACAAACTAGAAATCCCATATGTAATAATAATAGGAGAAGATGAAATTGCAAAAAATATAGTTAAAATAAAAAACATGAAAACAGGAGAAGAATTTGAATGCAATTTATTTATATAATAAAGTAATATTATTACCAGTTTTATCAATAAAACCATCATCTTTTAAAGATTTAAGTTCTCTCATCATAGCACTTCTATCAACACTTAAGTAATCAGCTAAATCAGTCAAAGAAAAAGGAAGGGTAAAACTCTTACGAAAGGTTCTAGTAGACAAAATATTAAAATAGCCAAGCAATTTTTCTCTAATAGATCTTTTAGTTAATAGTTCAATACGGCTATTTAAGCTAATAACTTTTTGCATAATAAAACTAGATAAATTATCATTTAAATATTGATGAAACTTGCAATTAGGTTTACATTTTTCCTGAAGATTATCATAAATAAAAAACAAAACCTCACAACTCTGTTTAGCCACAACAAAAAGTTCATTATTTGTTGTAACAACATAAAAAACTTCACCAAAAATATCATGTTCAGAAAAATGTTCAACAATAGTTTTATTACCATTAAAATCATATCTAAGCAATTCAGCTTGACCAGAAACTAGTATGCAAAATTGATTACGTTTTTGGATATATGTTGTAATAGTTTCACCTTTTTTAAAATGTTTTTTTTGAAATTTAGAGCAATTGTGTTCACACATATTTATAAAATCAGAAATAGATACTAAATTATTCATACACAAAATCCTTTCAAGTAAATATTTAAAGAAGTTAATGCCTTTACATATTTACAAAAATTATTGACTTAAATTATAACATTAAAGTGTTGCTTTTGCAACAGAAAAAGCAAACAAAAATATATAAAATAAAAACAGTTTCACAAAATAAAAAACAAATTTTTCACAACTAAATATATTTAGGAAAGGAAAAAAGATAAAAAATGAAAGTTATAAAAAGAGATGGAAGGGCAGTAGAATATGATAGAGCAAAAATAGAAATAGCAATAGAAAAAGCAAATAACGAAGTATATGGCAACAAAAAAGCAACCAAAAAAGAAATAAAAGAAATAATAAATTATATAGAAAAATTAGACAGAAAAAGAATACTAGTAGAAGACATACAAGATATAATAGAGCAAAAATTAATGGAAATACATAAATATGAACTAGCCAAAAAATACATAGTATATAGATACACAAGAGCATTAGTAAGAAAAGCAAACACAACAGATGAATCAATATTAGGTATGATACGAAATGGAACAATAGAAAACGAAAAAGGAGAAATAATATCTAAAAACATAACAGCATCAATCCAAAGAGAATACATAGCAGGAGAAGTATCAAAAGATTTAACAAAAAGAATGCTATTACCAGAAAAAATAGTAAAAGCACATGAAGAAGGAATCCTATATTTTCATGATGCAGAACACTTTGTACAACCAATCTGCAGAAACAGTGTCATAAACTTAGAGGACATGTTAGAAAATGGAACAGTAATAAATGACATGATAATAGAAACACCAAAAAGATTTGAATCAGCATGTTTAGCAATGTCACAAATAATAGAAAACATAGCAAGTAATCAATACGGATCACAAGCCATTGACAGTAAATGTTTAGGAAAATATTTAAAAAAGAGCGAGGACAAGCTAGAATCAGAAGAGCTAGTAAAAGAAGAATTAAAACAAGGAATACAAATAATAAAATATCAACTAAACACACTAATGGCAATACATGGACAGTTATCATGTGTAAAAATATACTTGCACCTAGAAAAAAATGATCCATACTTAGAACAAAATAAAAAAATTATAAAAGAATTTTTAAAACAATATATTGAAGGAATGAAAAACATAAAACAAGAATGTGAATTTCAAGACTATTTAAAATTTATATATGTAATTCAAGATGACATACAAAAATCAGAAGAAGAATTTTTAAAAATTTATACTGAAGTAACAGATTATGCAAAAAAATGTGAAAAACAAGGATGTCCAATTATGTTTGTAAATATGAGTGAAGAAAGCAACAATAAAAAAGGAGAAAATCTTATACAACTAGGAACATTTAGCCAAGGAAAAGTAAGTATAAATTTATCACAAATAGCAACTATATCAGAAGGAAAAGAAAACGCATTTTGGCAATTACTAAAAGAAAGATTAGAATTATGCTATGAAGCCTTAATGTGTAGACATTATGCTTTAAAAGGAACTCTATCTGATATTAGCCCTATACATTGGCAATATGGAGCAATATCAAGACTAAAAAAAGGAGAAACAATAAACAAATTATTATATGATGGAAATTCCACACTTTCTTTAGGATATATAGGCTTAGAAGAAATGGAAAAAATAATGAAAAAGAATTTAAAAGAAAAAGTCATTAAATATATGCAAAACACTGTTCAAAATTGGACCAAACAAACAGATATACTATTTATAGTAGAAGATTAAACATGTATTTATTAAATTTAAGAGAGGACATAGTTATGATATGGAGATATTATTCAAAAATAAAACTAAATATACAAAAGAAATATACAAAGAATTTTTAGAATTCCATGGAGAAAAATATGGAACACAATATTATTTATATACAATAGCATTTATCGTAGCATTTATATTTTGCATAGTAATGCAACTAAAAACAGCAAATTATTTAATAGCACTAATAACAACACTTATACTAATAGGATTTATATTGTGGAGATTTTATCACCCAATAAAAACAATACAAAAAGAAGTAAAAAGCAAAAAAATAGAAGAAAAACAAGAATTTACATTTGAATTTTATGAAAAATACTTTTCAATATCTGGAAAAGACATAAACATAAAATTATACTACTGGCAATTAAAAAGAGTATTTGATGCAGAAGATAATTTTTACTTATATTTGGACAAAACACATGCATTTCTATTAAACAAATTAGGATTTGAAATAGGAACACAAGAAGAATTCAAAAGATTTATAAGCAAAAAATGTTTATTCAGATTTAAACAAGCCTGATTAATCAAAAAAATTCAAACTAAAGAGTATAAATAAAAACTCTATTGAAAGGAACAAAAATGAAAGATAAAATATTAATAATATTCTTAAAAATAATAAATGCAATACTAAAAATATTTGGAAAACAAGGAGGAAACGTAATAGGAAAAATCGCCAAAAAAATGAATCCAAATATATTAAAAAGCTTTAAAGTAGATTGCCCAGTAATAGCAGTAACAGCAACAAATGGAAAAACATCAACAAATAATTGCATAAGTTATACATTAGAACAAGCAGGATATAAAGTGGTAAGCAACAAAGAAGGAAACAACATGGAAACAGGAATAATATCAACATTAATAAAAAACTGCAAAATAAATGGAGAAATAAAAGCAGATTATATAACATTTGAAGTAGACGAAAGTTATGTACCAAAAATCTTTAAAACATTTAAATTAGACACACTAGTAATATTAGACTTTTTTAGAGATCAGTTAGATAGAAATGGAGAAGTAGAAACACTTATACTAAAAATTCAAGAATTCTTAAAAGAATATAAAGGAAACTTAGTTTTAAACCATGATGACCCAAATGTCGCAAGACTAGGAAAAGCAAACACAGAAATGAAAGTTTATTATTACCATGTAGAACCATATGAAAATGCAACAAAAGAAATGAAAGAAGCAGGAGAGGGAAAATTCTGCCCATTTTGTAAAACTAGATTAGAATACGAATATTACCAATATTCACATATAGGAAAATACAAATGCCCAAAATGTAATTATGGAGCAGAAGAAAATTACAAAATTGCCCAAAATGTAGACTTAAAAGAAAGAACATTTGAAGTAGAAGGAATAACATATAAAGTACATGACAACAGTATTTACACAATATATAATTATGTAGCAGTATTAACAATTATGGACATATATCACATAGATGCAGAAAGTGTAAAAAAATCATTTTTAACATTTGCACTAAATAATGGAAGATTAGAAACACTAAATATAAATGGAGTGCCAACTATAATAAACTTGGCCAAAAATCCAACAGGAGCAAATGTAAGTCTTAGACTTTTAAAAGAAGACAAAGAAGAAAAAGAACTACTTTTTGTACTAAATGATAATGTTGCAGATGGATTTGATGTATCATGGATTTGGGATATTAATTTTGATGAATTATCAAAATATAATGTAACAAGAGTAATAACTTCAGGAAAAAGAGCTTATGATATAGCAATCAGAATAAAAACATCAGGATATGATTACACAAAAATCACACCATATCTAGAATTAGAAGAAGCGGTAAAAGACATGTATAGCACAAATGTAAAAAAATATGTTATAGCTAACTATACAGCCTTACAACCAACAAGACATGCAATATTAAAAAGCAATAAAAATAAAAGCGGACATTAATAACAGTAGTAATTATTAAAACATTTTAGGGTCCACATATTTGCTTGAGGAAAAGTTATTTTATATTCTAGAAAGTTAAATATTTTAAAGAAAATTTTAGAAAGGGATGAACAAGACTTGGAAAAAAGAGAAATAAAGATATTATATCTATATCCTGATATGCTAGAACTATATGGAGATTACGGAAACATACAAGTATTAAAATATAGAATGGAAAAAAGAAATATAAAATGCCAAATAGACAGATATTCAATAGGAGATCCAAAGCCAGAATTTAGTAAATATGACATAGTATTTGCAGGAGGAGGAGCAGACAATGAGCAAAGCATCTTATCAGAAGATTTAGTAAAATATAAGAAAGAAATAAAAGAAGCTGTACAAAATGGAGTATTCTTTTTGCTAATTTGTGGAGCATACCAACTATTTGGAAAATATTATAAAGGAGTAGAAGGAAACATAATTCCAGGACTAGATATATTTCCATATTATACAGAAGCGGCAGAGGACAGAAAAAAAAGATGTATAGGAAATATAATATTAGAAGTAGAATTATCAGAAGGAAAAACAACAAAAGTAATAGGGTTTGAAAATCATGGAGGTCAAACATATAATTCAACATCTCCATTTGGAAAAGTAGTATTAGGAAATGGAAATCAATTTGGAGCAGATAAAGAGGGATTTTTTCTAGGAAATGTAATAGCAACATATTTGCATGGACCACTTCTTTCTAAAAATCCAGAAGTATCAGATTATATTATTAAATATTGCTTAGACAGAAAATATGGAGAAAACTCAGAAATGACAACTTTAGAACCATTAGATGATACCTTTGAAAATAAATGTAGAGAACAACTTTTAAGATGTTTTCAAAAGCAATGCTTTCGGGGCCGGAGTCAAAAAACACTAATGCTTTCAGGGACGGAGTCAAAAAACATTAAAGTTTTTAGATTTCGTCCTTATTTTATAAAAGCTAAAATATAAGAAAAAATTAAGAAAAAATAAAACAAAAATTTATAAAACTATGTTAAAATATAAAAAGAAAATAAAAGAAAGGGATGCAAAAAATGTATAACATATTAGTAGTAGATGATGACAAAGAGATAGTAAATGCAATAGAAATATATTTAAAAAGAGAAGGGTACCAAATATACAAAGCATATAATGGAAACCAAGCCATAGAACAAATAAAAGAAAACGAAATACACTTAATAATATTAGACATAATGATGCCAGAAAAAGACGGAATAGAAACACTAGAAGAAATAAGAAAAGAAAAAACAATACCAGTCATACTATTATCAGCAAAATCAGAAGACTATGACAAAATACAAGGACTAAATACAGGAGCAGATGATTACATAACAAAGCCATTTAATCCATTAGAATTAATAGCAAGAGTAAATTCTAACATAAGAAGATACACTCAATTAGGATCAATAACAAAAGAAGGAAAATCAGAAAAAGACAAATACAAATCAGGAGAATTAATATTAAATGATGAAACAAAAAAAGTAACAGCAGAAGGAAAAGAAATCAAATTAACAGCGACAGAATTTAAAATTCTAAAATTTCTATTAAAAAACAAAGGAAAAGTATATTCAATACCAGAAATATACGAGAATGTATGGAAAGAAGAAAGCTATGGAGCAGAAAATATTATAGCTGTGCATATAAGACACATAAGAGAAAAAATCGAAATCAACCCCAAAGAACCCAAATATCTAAAAGTCATCTGGGGAATAGGATACAAAGTAGAAGATATAAAATAAACGTTACAAAAGAAAAAAATAAAATAAAAAAATGCAATTACTTATCAAAAAATACCAAAATTAAAAACAGCGCAAATAAAAGTAAGCAATAAAAACAAAAAGGAGGAGATCTATATGGAAAGACTAAAAAAATCAAGTTGGCTAAGAGGAATATGTTATATACTAATACCAATAATAGTCTTAATAATATTAATATGTATTGCAAATGAAAAATTCAAAAATGAATATGGTGAATTCAAAAACAAGACAGATTTTGCACAAACAGAATATATTTCAAGAGAATATTATTTAGATATAATATCAAAAATAAAAGATATAGAAGAAATGAAAAAAGAAGAAAAAAGTACTAATCAATATTCATATCAAAGACTACAAAATAAGTATATAGAAATAAAAGACAATTCAATAGAAGTGTATTATCAAAACTCAACATATTCAACAGATTCAATTACTAATGGAATAAATTATATTGTAAAAGACAAAAAAGACGGAAAAATATACACAAATATAAAAATAACAAATTTAGATGAAGATATAAAAAGAATTGAAAATTCAGAAGTATATTGGAACTATAAAAATGGAAACATAGAAACAAATATTGAAAAAATAAACCAAAAAAATGCCAAATATATATATTCACAATATGGAGAAAGCTATGACATAAACCAATATGCAGAATATGATATTTACACAAATTTAGATATAGAAAAAATATCGCAAACAGCAACATTAACACTAGTAAACCAAGTAAATGACATAGCAAACATTGTTGGAAAAGGCGAATATGTAATATCAATATGGCTAATAATACTAATTTTAATAATAATATACTTAATTTGGTCAATAGGGCATAAAGACGGAAAAGAAGAAATAGAAATAACAAGTATTGACAAAATACCATACGAATTTTTAGTAATTGGATTTTCAATATTTATTGTAGTTCTAGCAGAAATCTTTTTAGGAATAATAGGCAATATAATAAACATTCCAGTAAACATGCTAATTGGAGGAATATTAGGAATATATATAGGAATATACATAGGACTATTAATAATAGTAGTAAGCACAATAAGAAGAATAAAAGCAAAACAATTTTGGAAATCATTTTTTATTTACAAAATAGCTAAAGGAATAAGAAATTTAATAAGAAAATTCAATACAAAATTCGCAGACAAAACAGGAACAACTAAAAAATTAACAATACTATATATAATCTTTTTAGCAATATTTATAATACTAGCTCAATTTTGCAATTCAATTTTAGGAATAGCAATAATGTTAGCATTTTTATGGCTAGTATATTACAAAATGCTAACATATACGAAAAAAACAGTAGAAATAAAAAATGCATTACAAGAAATTTATGAAGGCAAAAATGAAGTTTATTTAAACCCACAAGAATATGAAGGCATATTAAAAGAAATGGTCAAATATATTGATGACATAGCAGGAGGATTTAACAATGCAATAGAACAAACTCTAAAATCAGAAAGACTAAAAACAGAGTTAATAACAAATGTATCACATGATATAAAAACACCACTTACTTCAATAATAAATTATGTAGATTTGCTAAAAAAAGAAAAATTTGATAACAAGCAAATAGAGCAATATATAGCAATATTAGATTCTAAATCTCAAAGACTAAAAAAACTAATAGAAGATTTAGTAGAAGCATCTAAAGTATCATCAGGAAATGTAAAACTAAATTTAGAAAATATAAATTTAAACGAATTGCTAAACCAAACAATAGGCGAATTTGAAGACAAGTTTAAAACAAAAGGACTAAAAATAGAAACAAAAATGCCAGAAAACCCAATCACATTAAAAGCAGATAGCAGATACATGTATAGAATAATAGAAAATTTATTTAGTAACATTAGCAAATATGCAATGAACAACACAAGAGTTTATATAACATTGGAAAAAAATAAAAATAATATAGTTTTAAGTATGAAAAATATTTCAAATCAAAAACTTAACATATCTGCAGACGAGTTAAAACAAAGATTTGTTAGAGGTGATAAATCAAGATACACAGAAGGAAGCGGACTAGGTCTTTCTATTGCAGAAAATCTAACTGAACTTCAAGGTGGAACTTTTGATATACAAATTGACGGAGATTTATTTAAAGTAACTTTGAATTGGAACTAGAAAAAAATTTTATCCCCAAAAATATAAACTTGTAGATTTTTTAGATTTTAAATGATATAATAATTAATATAAATTTATTATGAGAGATAGTTAATATGTCTATTGAGAAAAAAGTTATATAAAGAAATTGATACTTTGCCAGAAGAACTTACAAATCAAGTTATAAATTTTATCGAATATTTAAAATTATCATATATAGAGTCTGAAGCACCTGAAAGTGTAGAAATAAAAAGTAAAAGTGATTTAAAAGAAAAATTACAAAAAGGATTAGATGATATAAAACAAAACATATTCTTTAGATGAGGTTTTTCAAAAATTAGATAATTTATAAAAGATAGGAGTAGTTGTCATGAAGAAATATATAGTTGAAATAGAAAAATGTTTATGCTAAAATAAGTAAAACAAAAGAAAGAGATGTGATAAAATTGAAAAAATTAGTAGCAACAATAATAATTTTACTAGCAATTTTTATAGGAATGTACATAAACCAAAAAGAAGAAATAAAAAATCAAAGAATAACAGCAGAAGAAGTAGAAAAAATAGAAGAATACATACAAAAAATATATATGTGGAAAGAAGTAACAGAAGAAGCCTTACCAAAATTTCAAACAATAGAAGAAGCACCAGAAAAATGGATATGGGAAGTAGTAAAAAAAAATATAGAAAAATATGAAGACATAACTAGTGAAGAAATAAATGCAAAAGCCAAAGAACTATTTGGAGAAAACTTAAAAAAACAAATATCAGAAAAAGGAAATACATCATTCGAATATAATGAAGAAGAACAAAAATATAATGCAACAAATATAGAATTAGATACAGATAACGACAAATTTTTTATAAATAAAATAGAAAAAACTAAAAATGGATATGAAGTAGAAATAATTGAATATTTAGAAGACTATTTTGAAGAACCAGAAGATTTTATAGCAACAGATACAGAAGAAAATAATCAAGAAGGGTTCAATATTCCAATAAAAAATCTTAGTGGAGAAAAAATATTTACTGTAAAAAATTCAGAAGGGCAAAGTAAAATAGTAGAAGAACTAAAAAGCAATATAGACAAATTTTCAAAAAAGAAAATAACACTAGAAAAAGGAAATGATAAAATATATATTACAAAAGTCGAATAAATTAAAGATCCATCTTTTAGCTAAACATATACCATAAAAGTGAAAGGAAATGAAGAAATTGCAAGAAATATTAAACAAATGTTACTTATGCCCAAGAAAATGTGGTATAAATAGGAATAATGGAAAAATCGGAATGTGCAAAGCAAGTGACAAAGTAAAAATAGCCCTTTATTCAATACATGAATTTGAGGAACCATGTATAAGTGGAGAAAAAGGCTCAGGAACAATATTTTTTTCTAACTGCAATTTGAATTGTGTATTTTGTCAAAATTATGAAATTAGTCAGCAAGGAAAGGGAAAAGAAATAACAATTGAAAGATTAGCAGAAATAATATTAGAGCAACAAAAAAGAAATGTAGAAAATATCAACTTAGTAACACCAACAAGCTATGTTCCACAAATAATAAAAGCAATAAAAATTGCAAAAGAGAATGGACTAAAAATACCAATAGTATATAATACAAATGGATATGAAGACATAGAAACACTAAAAATGTTAAAAGGATATATAGACATATATTTACCAGATTTAAAATATGCAGACAATAATTTGGCAAAAAAATTATCAAATGCACCACACTACTTTGAAATAGCAACACAAGCCATAAAAGAAATGTATAACCAGGTAGGAGCACCTATTTTAAACAAAGAAGGAATAATGCAAAAAGGAGTAATGATAAGACATCTAGTTTTACCAAACAATATAGAGAATAGCAAAAAAGTATTAAGATGGATCAAAAAAGAGCTTCCTAAAGATATATATGTTAGCATTATGGCTCAATATTTTCCAACTTATAAGGCAAAAGATGAAATATACAAAATAAATAGAAAATTAACTCAAAAGGAATGGCAAGAAATACAAAACGAAATAGAATTTTTAGAAATAGAAAATGGATATGTTCAAGAACTAGGTGAACATGAAGAAGAATATGTTCCTAAATGGGAATACTAAAAATGTCATGTAAAGTATAAAAATATACTTACATGACATTTTTAGTATTCTAGGAAGAAAATTCTACAAACTTTCAATTTTGTTATATCTTAATAAATTTATTTCATAAATTTTTACATACATATGAACTTAAGCTCTTTCAAAAGGTACACTAATTATATTAGTTTTAATTAAGCTATGAACTTAATAAAAAATGATTAGAACTGCAAACTTACTTATTTCATGCTTATTCGCGATTTTTATATAAAAAAATCTAAATTTTTTTGAAAAATGATATTGCATTTTTTGTTGGTATATGATATAAAATTGATGTACAGTTTTAATTAAGTTCATAGCTTAATTAAAAAACAAAAAAATAATAAGAGGAGGAAAAAACAAATGCAAAAAGAAAAAAAGAACGCAAGAGGAATCACACTTGTAGCATTAGTGATCACAATCATTGTACTATTAATATTAGCAGGAGTCACAATATCAACATTATCAGGAAATAACGGAATACTAACAAGAGCAACAGAAGCAAAAGACACAACACAAAGGCAAAGTCTAATAGAAGAAGTACAAGTAGGAATTCTAGAAAAACAAGTAGGAAGCGAAACTGGAGAACTTACATCAAATAATTTAAAAGAAGTATTAGAACAATATTTTGACGGAGTACCAGATGCAGACGAAATAAAACCAGAAACAACACTAACAGCA